>CAZYQR010000109.1:0-7853 GCA_964649755.1 uncultured Maribacter sp.
GAATTATGGCGCTGAACCCGTCTAGGTAAATTGTTTGTCTGCCCCTTGTAATAAGAATCAAAAGCTTTGGAATATAATATGTAAACAAAGTATTTCATAAATGAAAAAAGCTTCCAATATACAAAGGAAGCTTTTGTACCCACGACTGGAGTCGAACCAGCACGTCCTTACGAACACTACCCCCTCAAGGTAGCATGTCTACCAATTCCACCACGTGGGCCTAAAATTGGTCTGCAAATATAGGAAGGTGAACTTGAAGATAAAATTAATTGGTCTTTTAATTTTAGCTATAAATAAGGTGTTATACACCTTATTTATAGATGTCTTCTAGCAAGAGTTCAGTGCCATTGTCATCGATAACATTTAAATCATATCTAATATTAATTTCAGTACCTATTGGGCATTGGTAATAAATTAACCAAGCATCAGATTCCTTTACGCCAATACAACCATTTGAATATGCTTTGCCCAGTGATTTAGGATTTGTCGTCGGGTGAATGAGCTGGCCATTTCTTATGCCATTTATTTCTGTGACTAACCAAGGTATTTGAGGCATTAAGGTGGTTTTGTTATCGTCCCTGCGTGTCACAAAGAACTGCTTCCCCGTTGTGGGGTTATAAAAGTCTGGATTTTTTCTATAGCCTATTATTTGACCATTTCCTTGTTTGGTCTTAAGGTCCGTAAGTCTATCTCCCATTTTTAAATACTTTTGTTTGTTTTGGCCTATCCTTATGGGATAGGTAGCTGAAAGCATAGCGTCTTCGTAAACCCTTAATTTGTATTCAGGCAAGTTTATGTCAATTCTTGTCTTGCCGAAGGCTTCTATAATGGAATAAGCTTCTATGGGGTTTGGTATAATAATGCTGTCATCTGGTTTTATAACAATCATTTTTCTTTGATCATAAACAAAAGAATCCCTCTGCACCATTCTATAATAGTCCGTATTTGCCAACGTATCAATAATCCATGAATTTGACTTTACCAGTAAATGTTCTGAAAGCGGATATTGGGTTAAGGAGTCATAAGCTGTAACCAACGAATCCATATAACTAAAATAGCGTTCAATCCGTACGGTATCATTTACCAAAACATATCTTATTGGATTGTTTTTCTCAACTAAAACATTGTTTTGAATTGGGTTTTTCGATTTGGCCTCCTTGTTGATTTCCAAAAGTTTAGCAATTGTTATGGTTATCAAAAGCAGAAAAAGGAAAGACAATGTATATGAAAGCCTTTTTGACATTTGGTTAATGTTTTAGTTTTCAAGGTTTGGTGCTGTTATCCAGATGATGGGTGTCGTTCATTACATAATACCCCATATCACTTATTTCCTTACGAATTATTTCCAACACATTTCTATTCAGATATTCAAAAGAAATTAATCGATTTTTCAGGTCTATATTGATATTCCAAATATTCCTCATGTTGTAAAGCTTTTCTATGACCACTTTTTTATCTAAAGGGGAAATTACCTGTTGTATTTCAAATGTTGTTTTCATGGCGCTTTGAATCTTGGCACTAAGTTATTTTACATTTGTAAGCTGCGAAATGAGCAAGATCATGTGTATCTTTTTTCATTTTAAAGCAAATTGTATTATATGACTTTGGTCATTTAATAAAAAGGCAGTTAAAAGTATCTTTGGATAGTACCTTTTCAAATGCATTTGAAGATGGCATACGCAGCACAAACCGCCAAAAAGCTAAGACAGTTCTTTGTAGAAATAGGAGAACTATCATATTTTGCTATGCGTTTTTTTAAAGAGGTATTAAAACCACCATGGGAGTTTAAAGAACTTTTACGGCAATGCTACAATATGGGCAATAGATCCTTCGTCCTAGTTGGTGTCACAGGGTTTATTATTGGTTTAGTACTAACCTTACAAGCCAGGCCTACACTTTTAGAGTTTGGAGCTGTTTCATGGATGCCCAATATGGTTGGTATTTCGATTGTAAGGGAAATTGGCCCAGTTATCACTGCTTTAATCTGTGCTGGCCGTATTGCATCGGGAATTGGGGCAGAGCTTGGTTCTATGAGGGTTACCGAGCAAATTGATGCCATGGAAGTTTCAGGAACTAACCCCTTTAAGTATTTAGTGGTAACACGAATTACAGCTACAACCTTAATGATCCCGTTACTTGTAATTTTTGGTGATATAATTGCACTTTATGGATCTGCCTTGGTTGAAAATTTAAAAGGAGATGTATCTTTTCAACTTTATTTTAATACCGTTTTTGATGCCTTGGAGTTTGGAGATTTAATACCTGCAACTGTTAAATCATTTTTCTTTGGATTTACTATAGGCCTAGTCGGCTGTTATAAGGGATATTACAGCAAAAAAGGAACAGCTGGTGTTGGAGTAGCGGCAAATACAGCTGTGGTAATGGCATCACTACTTCTCTTTTTTGTTGACTTTATAGCTGTTTTTGTATCTGATATTTTTTATGAATTATGATATGTTAAAAAATGAAGAAATATTGAATAAAGCGGACACCGATATTGGTAATGAGCCGGTAATCGATATCCAAGATCTTCGCAAAAGTTTTGGTGATAACCATGTTTTGAACGGATTTTCACTTAGACTTTACAAGGGCGAAAATCTTGTGGTTATGGGGAAATCGGGTTCTGGAAAGTCTGTGATGATTAAATGTTTGGTAGGACTTATGTTGCCGGACAGCGGTTATATCTCGGTAATGGGGAAAGAAATAAAAACATTGGATAGAAAAACCCTTGATGTCTTGCGATCGGATATTGGGTTTTTATTTCAAGGCAGTGCGCTTTACGATTCTATGACAGTTCGTGAAAATCTTGAATTTCCCATGCGTCGGCATAAAGAGAAGTTGGGCAGTATAACGGACACGACTCCTTTGGTAGTAGAGGCACTAGAAAATGTTGGTCTTGCCCATACCATGGATTTGATGCCCTCTGAACTATCTGGAGGAATGAAGAGGCGGGTGGCATTGGCGCGAACCTTGATTTTAAAACCTAAGATTATATTATACGATGAGCCTACAAGTGGATTGGACCCAATCACAGCAAAAGAGATTATTGTACTAATGCGAACTATACAAAAAAAGTATGGCACATCCTCATTGATAATTACGCACGATGTGGATTGCGCTAGAGTTATATCTGAACGTATGGTGTTGTTGGTTGAAGGCATTAATTATGCTGAAGGAACCTATACTGAGTTATCAAAATCTACCGACCCAAAAGTCGAGGCATTCTTTAAAAAATAAGATCATGGCAAAAACAACCTTGGAAAATCTAAAACTGGGAATATTTGTAGTAATCGGAACGGTACTATTGGTATTTGCGGCCTATTTGATCGGCAATAGGCAGAACATGTTTGGCCAAACTTTTACTATTAGTGCAGTTTTCAAAAATGCCAACGGGCTCCAAAATGGGAATAATGTTCGTTTCTCTGGCATCAATGTGGGTACTGTGAAAACCATTGATATGGTGAATGATACCACAATAAGGGTATATATGCTTATTGAAAAAAAGATGATGGACCATATTAAAAAAGATGCAATAGCTACAATTGGTTCTGATGGTTTGGTGGGGAGTATGATTCTAAATATCATACCTGGAGAAGGGTCAGCGCCTTTTATTTTAGAGGGGGACGAACTTAAATCCTATAGCAGAATCGCAACCCAGGATATGTTGAGTACGCTAAATACAACCAATGAAAATGCGGCAATATTGACTGCAGACTTATTGAAGGTAACACAGGCTATGACGAAAGGAAAAGGAACCATGGGAAGATTATTGAATGATACACTTATGGCTGCTGATCTAAAGCATACCATTACCAACTTGAAAAATGCCAGTCGTGATGCGAATTACACAATTCAGAAGTTAAATTCAATAGTTAATCAAATCAACTTTGAAAATAGCGCTGCAGGTGTTCTATTGAATGATTCGTTGAATGGGGTGAAAATGCAAAACATGCTTAGCAACTTTGAGCAATCTAGTATTGAAATAGCAGAAATGACCAAAAATTTGAACGGTGTAATAAGCGAAATAAGCGAAGGAAAAGGAGCTATAAACTATTTGGCCAATGACACCCTATTGGTGAACAGTTTGGAAACTACCATTAAGAATATCGAAGAGTCATCAATTCGATTTAACGAAAATATGGAGGCCTTAAAACACAACTTCTTAACGCGAGGGTATTTTAGAAAATTAGAAAAAGAAAAGAAAAAGGAATCAAAACAAAAGGAATAATACTTTTTTAACAATCAACTGAAATACATTAAAAATTAGATGTGGCCGTATTTCTATTCATTGCCTGCGCTTATCTTTTAACGCCCAATAAATACCTTTTACGTCATCTACCCATTTATCATACATATAAATAAGGGTGATTTCTTCGATTGTCTCCAATACACCAATAATTAACATCAAGTAAAATAGCCAGTACACGGGAGCAAAGAACAAGGTGAAAAGAATAAAAACGCCTTGCAAAACTGCGGATGATTTGGCTAAATAAGTATGAAAAGCAGTTGCTTTGCCATATTTATAGAAAGCAATTAGCATTTGAAGTATATAGGGAACAAATGCAATAAGGATCAATACGTAGTTGGCCATCATAAATTCATTCTCAAATACTAAAAGACCTATAAGCCCAACTACGAGTGTTATTTGATCGCCAATAGAATCTAATTGGGAACCCCTGGCACTAGAAATTTTGAGTTTTCTTGCCAAAAAACCATCAATAGCGTCTGTGCTATAGCTAATTAGTAAAAACCAAGTAAATAGCGTTCTATCACCCAACCAAATGAGTGCAATTAATAAGGGTACAACAAGAATGCGATAAAATGAAAACCAATCTGCAATATTGAAATTTTTAAATGTCAACATAATTCAATTTTATCGTTTTTATTCCTATTTGTTAATGGGGTCAATATTTTTGCTATATGTTTTATAGCTGTGCCGAATAAAACCTATACTCATAAAAGTAGACTAATGGGCTTCCAATAAAAATGATAAATGTCACAAGATAATGTTTGGCTAACTGACCATGGTCATTTTTTAGCTTAAATCATTTTACTAGATTCATCATCACTTTAAAAATAAGATGATGAAAACAATATTATACGCCACTGATTATTCAAAAAATTCTGCTGCTGCATTGCAATTTGCACATACTTTATGTGAAAAGCTAAATGGTAATTTATTGGTTTTACATGTTTTTGACCTTTCGGTTACCATTGCCAGTACGGTATCTCTTTCTTATTCGAGAAAGGAAATCAAGGCCTTTAAGGAGCATAAGGAACGCTTAAATTCATTCTGTGAAGAATACTTGGGAATTGAACCTGATACATTGAATATTACTTTGAAAATAATTGAAGGTACCCCTGCATCGGAATCTATAATCAACTGTGCAAATGAATTGAATGTTGACCTTATAGTTGTGGGCAAGAAAGGTGAAAGTGGGATTAAAGAGGCATTGCTTGGGAGTACAACTTCTGCATTAATTGAAAAGGCTGATTGTCCGGTTTTGGCTATTCCTGAAGATGTTTCTAACAAAGAAATCAAAACTATAGCTTATGCAGCTGCTTTCGAAGAGGCAGATGTGTTGGCAATAGAGAAATTGGTTGGTATCGCCAAACAAATAAAGGCATCAATTAATGTTGTTCATGTATCCACTAAAAACGAATATGCAGGGGAGGAACAAATGGAGTGGTTCAAGGAAATGTTACAGCAAAGGATAAACTATAATAAGCTCGATTTTGAACTCCGTTTCTCCGAAGATGTTTTTAGTTCATTGAAGCAGTATTTAAATGAAATAAATCCTGATATGCTCGTCATGTTAGAACGACAAGGACATAGTCTCATAAAAAGCATATGGCATAGGGATATTGTAAAACGTATGACGACAGAAAGCGAGTTTCCTTTAATGACCTATCATAAGAAGAACCTTAAAAACAAATCAATGGTTTCTTGAGATAATTAATATAAAACCCTTGATTAACTGCTTTTTTTCATGTCGTTGGAAAAAATAAGATTACTAAGAATTTGTAGACGTTGAAAAGATGATTAAAGAAAAATATACACCAATAGAAATAGAATTGGATGGGCTTGTTTTAAAAGGAAACCTTTCAATTCCTGAAAATGCCATTGGCATGGTTATTTTCTCACATGGAAGTGGTAGTAGCAGACTTAGCCCAAGAAACAACTATGTCGCCAAAGTTTTAAATGAAAATGGTCTTGCAACATTACTGTTTGATCTATTGACCGAAGATGAAGATAGGATTTATGAAAATCGATTTAACATCGATCTTATTACAATGCGTCTAATTGATGTGACGCTATGGGTACAAAATCAAAAAAAAAGCAAGGATTTGGTTGTCGGATATTTTGGCGCCAGTACTGGGGCAGCTTCTGCCCTAAGAGCTGCTGCTTTTTATAAAAATGATATCGGGGCAGTGGTTTCCAGGGGCGGTAGACCGGATTTGGCCTTGCAAGAACTCAATGAGGTAACAGCCCCAACTTTATTGATTGTAGGCGGTTGGGACCAACAAGTAATACAACTCAATCAAAAGGCTTATCAAGAGCTAAAATGTAATCGAAAATTGGAAGTTGTTCCTGAGGCCTCACACCTTTTCGAAGAGCCAGGAAAGTTGCAGCAAGTGGCAGATATAGCTGCAGATTGGTTCAAAAAATGGTTGCAACGCGATAAATAAAAAAAGATGTTTAAAGATAGGATTGATGCAGGCACACAATTGGCAGAAAAACTGTTAGAATTCAAAAGTCAGAATGCAGTGGTTTTAGCCATACCAAGAGGAGGCTTACCCATTGGGGCAATTGTCGCAAAGGCACTCAATGCTTCATTGGACGTAGCGCTCACTAAAAAAATTGGTCACCCCTATAATAAGGAGTATGCCATAGGGGCGGTAAGTCATGAAAATATAATCCTCAGCGATACCGTTGGTGTAACCAGGGGTTATATAAAGGAAGAAACCGCAAGACTAAGAAAAAAGTTAACAGAAAGACACAATCAATATTATAAAAACAATGTACCTCAAAATATTAAGGATAAGACAGTCATTATTGTTGATGATGGCATTGCCACTGGCAATACTATATTGGTTACCATTGCATTGGTTAAAATGCAAAACCCGAATAAAATTATAGTGGCTATTCCCGTTGCTCCGCCATCAACGGTTCGTAAATTAGAAAACTCCCCCGAAGTAGATGAGGTTATATGTTTAGAAACGCCATATAATTTTCATGCTGTGGGACAATTCTACGAAGAGTTCTATCAGGTCTCAGATCAGGAAGCGATACAATTATTGGAAGAAAGTAAGCAATCCCTTAATCAAAAGAACTAGCGAAACACATTTCATTTTTTTGTTGCCTTCACAACCACAAAGGATCCTTCACCAAAACCTTGTTTTGGCATTTGTATTTTTTTAATCTCATCCAAATCATCAAAAAGGGTTTGATTGAATTCCAAATCTTTGAATCTGGCTTCTTTAAGCAAGGTCGTTAATCGATCTACGGTGTAGAATTTGGCATTTGCAAAAAAAGTACTTTGTTGGCGCTTTTCAATGTACTGTTTGGCGACACTTTGTTCTTTATCCAAGAATCCTATGAGAATAGACCCCTTGGGTTTTAATACCCTATGGGCTTCCGCTAGCGCATTTTTCATGTTATCAAAATGACAAACGGTTACAAAAAGTACAAAATCGAATTGCAAATCTCCGTAAGGGAGTTTTTCTGCAACGCCATCGATGATCTCAATTCCTCTTTTTATGGCTTTTGCGGCCATAGCTTCAGAGGGTTCTACACCTTCTTTTATCCCTAAGGGAAGTGCAAATCTTCCAGTGCCCAAGCCCACTTCGAT
>CAZYQR010000110.1:0-7852 GCA_964649755.1 uncultured Maribacter sp.
GAATTGGGGATTGAATCGTTTGAGGGCGCTGATCTGGTTTTAAAGTGGTCAAATACCCCTTTCCGCTTATATTTTGTGTCCACGGCAGAAAAAGTAACATGAAACCCACCAATGCAAAGCCCAGTAAAAAGCGATTAAAGTGCTTATAATGCCTTTGATGAAATACTTTTTGGGCAGAGGCAAATCTTTCCAAGGAAACCTTTCGGTTTAATTTGTTATGAGAAATATTTAGCATTCTACCTTTTATTTTCGTTGATTATTTTCCCTTTTTCCATAGTAATAATTCGTGTACAGCGGTCAGCCCAGAGCATATTTTCACTTACAACGAGTAAAGCCCAGCCATTTTCTGAATTACTAAGAAAGTTTATGATTCTAAGAGCTTCCTTTTTGTCAAACTGATCTAAGGGGTCTTTTAGAACAAGTAGTTTGGGCTTTCTTACAATGCTCCTCGCGAGAACAATTTTTTTGGAAATGGTGTAGGGAATTTGTTTTCCCTCAGGATAGAGCATGGTTTTTAGCCCCTGTGGCTGTTCTTTAACGAATTCCGTTAGGCCTATATTTTTTAAGGCCCAGTATACCTGCTCTTGGGAAATGGATTTATCCCCAAAAGTAATATTGTTCAGAATAGTACCTTCAAAAGGGGATTCCTCAGGTAAGGATTGCCCTAAATGAGAACGGTAATAGTTTAGGTTCATTCCTTTAAGAGCACTATCGTTAATATATACGCCTCCTGAATCAGGTTCTAAAATTCCTGCGATAATTCGCAATAGAGTTGACTTGCCAGAGCCACTACTGCCGTTCAAAAGAATATGGCAATTAGGCGTAATCTTTAAACTGAGATTGTCAATAATCTTCTTATCCCGGTCTGGGACAAGATAAGATACACCATCTAACTCAACGTGAAACCCTTGATTTTCTTGAAAAGATTTTTCGCCATCTTGAGGCTCCAGTTCCTTATCAACCAATTGACCCAATTTTTCCAATGAAGTCAACAAATCATAAAAAGTTTCCAGTCCTAAAATCAATTTTTCTACCGAACTAATGACCAAAAGAATAATGATTTCTGCAGCGACGAACTGCCCTATGTTCATTTCCTGATTCAACACCAATAATCCACCAATCAAAAGAAGACCGGCAGTTACCAATACCTTGAAACCTATCATCTGGACATACTGCAAAACCAAAATATTAAAATGACCTTCACGGGCCTCAAGGTATTCAGTTACCAGCTCATCATTTTTATCCAAGGCATGTGATGTTTTGCCAGAAAGTTTAAAGCTAACGATTGATCTTGCCACTTCCTGAAGCCAATGGGCAACTTTATATTTGCTCTTAGATTCGTTCAGGCTGGTGTCCAGACCTTTTTGAGCGGTAAATTTGAAAACCACATAAATAAGCAGTAACAATAAGATTCCATAAATAATAAAAAATGGATGGTAAAATGATAGTAACAAGAGCCCAAGAATAATCTGTAATAATGCCGCTGGAAAATCAATCAATATCTTGGAAAGTCCTTTTTGAACCGTAAGCGTATCAAAGAAACGATTGGCTAACTCAGGCGGATAATAATTGCGTAATTGACTCATTCTTATTTTAGGAAACCGATAGGCAAACTCAAAAGAAGAACGGGTAAATATTTTCTGTTGTACATTTTCAATGATACGTATCTGCATCAATTGTAGTACCCCAACAAAGGCGACACCAATAGTTACCAAAACCACAAGTACAATCCAAGAAGTACTTATCTGGGCACCTTGGATTAAATTGATTATTGCTTGAATACCCAGTGGGAGGGATAGATTGACAATTCCTGCGAAAATAGCGTAATAAAAGACTTGGTAAATATCCCTTTTATCCAAGCGCAACAATCCCATTAACCGCTGCCAAGAGGTCATAATATTTTTAATCATTCTAGTTATTATTTAAGTAGTGTGAAAACAAGGTGTAAAAAATAACTTGTAGGACTATTTTTCTTATGACAATCGGTCAAAGAGGGAAAATGGTCTTTTAGAAAATACTGATGCAAGGAACCCTCTAAAATGGTACTTGAAAGGCTTGAAGGATATGCATAATCAGGATCTACAGCGTGAATCATATCACTGATCCGATTAACCAATCGCTTATAGATAATAAAATAACCTTCCTTATTCTCGTCATCAACTTCTTTGGTCAAATAAGACTTGGAGTACTCATTTATGACAATCTTATTTAAAATGACTTCGTTTATATGTGAAAAAGACGAATCCTCCTCAGTCCCTTTAGTAACTATCTCAATCCCTTTTTTAAGTTTTTCTGTGGGATTAGCAATACTGTTAGTGGCGAAAACCAATTGATACTCCAACCAACCCCAATACCAAGAAGTTAGGTATAACAACAATTTGTGTTTATTCTCAAAATAACGGTATATAGAACTTTCATTCGAGCCGATTTTGGTTCCAAGTTTTTTGAAAGTAAAACTCTCGAAGCCTATTTCATGAATCATTAGGATACTTTCCTCTATGATTCGTTTTCCCAAATTAGAGGATTCTGGATCTTTAACGAAAATTTTTTCGTTGATGTTGATTTTAATAGACTGTAATAAACGTTCCATTGGATATTCATTTTTATTATAACGCAAATATAATAGTATTACTATCATAACATGATAGTTTAACTATTTTTTAACGAAAGTTATACTATCTTTTTTTTATTGATTATTAAGTTTGAAACTCGAATAAATATCATCTATCAATTAGAAAAAGTCCTTATACAAAAAACTATCTCCATAATGAAAAACTTAATCTCTACATCAACGATCTAAAAAAAGAACCGCCAATACATTAAAATTTTATTTATCTATATCTTTAAAGGATAAACATGAATAATGGATAAACACAAATGCGGGTGGTGTGTAGGTGATGCCCTTTATGAAGCATATCATGACAACGAATGGGGCGTTCCTGTCAAGGATGATGACACCTTATTCGAATTTCTAATTCTGGAAACCTTCCAAGCGGGTTTAAGTTGGATTACTATTCTTCGTAAGCGAGAGAATTTTAGAAAAGCCTTGGATAATTTTGACTACAAAAAGATTTCAAAATATTCTGAGGCAAAGATTGAAGCTTTGTTGCAAGATGAAGGTATTATCCGGAATAAACTTAAAGTTCGTGCAACGGTAAGCAACGCGCAAGCTTTTATGAAGGTACAGCAAGAATTTGGCAATTTCAGCAAATATATTTGGGGCTTTGTTGATGGTAAACCCATAAAAAATACCATTGCGAACTACAAGGAAGGCCCTGCTAATACCGCTTTATCTGACACAATTAGCAAAGACCTGAAAAAAAGAGGCTTCAAATTTGTGGGCAGTACCGTGGTATATGCCCATATGCAGGCCACAGGAATGGTAAATGATCATGAGGTCAATTGTTTTAGATATGACGAGGTTTAAGCTTTTTATAGTATTGCTCTTTATGGGTGCCGTTTGTTTCTCACAACAAATCGAAAGGGAACATCGCATCAGGAAATCCCAGTTTCCCCAAGTGAATATCGGCTTGATGTTAAATGGCTCCAAGACTAACAAATTGCGCTATTACAAAGAGGTTGATAGCCTAGAAACCACCTACATTTTAAAATTTAAAATGGCTCGATTAAATTATTTATTATCCTTTGATGATATTGGAAAATTAAAAATATCTGGGTTTCTGGTTAATGAAATTGATATTCCTGAAGAAACGTTCCAAAAAATAAAAGCCTATTTATCCGATTCTTATGAGAAATCCAGAATTAAGCGGATTTTTCAACAGTACCCGGCAACGATTACTGAAAATGCTAAATCAGCATTAACAATCACTTTTCAAAATCTCTTACTCCCAAGCAATGTGTACAAGTTAATCGTAATCGGTAAGAATGATAATAAGAATAATGAATATGATCTTTGGTTCACTGCAGATGGAAATCTCATTCGGAAACGGCTATCCTTACCAATGAATCACGACCGTATTTTATACTGAATATGATGACTTAAAATGAACGAATTCTTACAAACATTAGAACTTGAACTTAAGCGAAACTCGAATGTGATAATCGCCAAAGAACAAAAAGCATATATGCGTAATCAGTTCGAGTTTTATGGCATTAAAAGCCCGCTACGCCGAGAAATTCAAAAACCATTTCTGGCCAAATCCTTTTTGCCCCCAAAAACTGAATTAGAAGAAATCGTAAAAGCCTTATGGAATAATCCTCAACGCGAATATCAATTTATTGCCCAAGAATTGGTATTTAAATACATCCAACAATTTGATAAAAATGATATTGCTCTTTTAGAGTTTATGGTAACCCATAAATCTTGGTGGGATACTGTGGATTATATTGCCGTTAAATTAATAGGTGCGTATTTCACTCGTTTTCCTGAGCAAGTAGATAGATACATTGACAGATGGTTGACTTCGGGGAATATCTGGTTACAACGATGCTGTTTGCTGTATCAATTGAAAAGCAAGGACAACATGGATACTCAAAGGCTGCAATATATCATTAAAAAACTATTGGGGTCCAAGGAATTTTTCATCAATAAAGCTATCGGCTGGGTATTAAGGGAATATAGCAGAACGAATCCTAAATGGGTCATGGATTTTACTGAGAACAACGATTTAGCCAATCTAAGTCGCCGTGAAGCGTTGCGATTAATGGGTTAATCTAGTTTTCTTTTAAAACTTTTATGAATTCCGTTCTAGGAACTTCCTCAGCTCCAAGACTTTCTAAGTGCTTGGTATAAAGCTGGCAATCAATAAGACTATATTCTTTTTGATGAAGTTCTTCTGCCAATTGAATGAAAGCGAATTTTGAAGCATTACTTACTGTACTGAACATGCTTTCCCCACAGAAAATATGTCCTAAATCTATGCCATAAAGTCCCCCGACCATTTTGCCGTCTTGCCAAACTTCATACGATTTTGCATATCCCATTTCATGCAATTTCAGGTAGGCCTCTTTCATTTCATTAGTAATCCAAGTACCTTCTTGTCCCTCTCGCTTTGCCAATGCGCATTGGTCGATCACCTTTTTAAAACAAGTGTTCTTTGTCAAACTAAATTGATTGTTTTTCAAGACTTTTCGCATGCTTTTTGAAACCTTGATACGCTCTGGATAAAGAACCATTCTTGGGTCGGGGCTCCACCATAAAATCAGCGAATCTTCATTAAACCAAGGAAAAATACCACTTTTATAAGCAAGCATTAAACGTTCAGGTGAGAGGTCGCCACCAACTGCCAATAATCCTTCTGCATTTGCAGCTTCAACCGATGGGAAATAAAGCTCACTGGTCAGAAAGGTCAAGGGTTTATGTGAGCTATCCTTATTCACGATCACAGTTTAATCTAAAGTTACATAAATTAAAAATGAATGTTTAAACATAAATATTGAATACAAAAAAAGACCCCACTTTACAGCGGGGTTAGTTCAACTATCTATTTAGAATAAGTCATATTAATGACTTTTTAAAATAGGTTTCACTAAAATGGAAGATCATCATGATCTTCATCGTTGATATTATCTGCTGGTTCAAAAGCATCCATAGGAGGTACTGGTGGAATATCAGCACTACCCTCAGCAGCCTGAAGGTTCTCAATTCGCCATCCTTGGATAGCGTTAAAGTATTTTACTTCGCCTTGTGGGTTGGTCCATTCACGACCTCTTAGATTAATACTGATCTTTACATCTTGGCCAACAGTATAACTATTAAGTAAATCACACTTATCTTGAACAAACTCAACTAAAATATGTTGAGGATACTGCTCCTCTGTTGTTATTACTACTTCCCTCTTTCTAAAACCATTGCTTCCAAAAGTTTTAGTTTCATCAATCATCTTAATTTTTCCTTGAATTTCCATGTTTTAATAATTATGCGATCTGCGTTTATTGTTTAATATTCTATTTTCTAATTCGGAAGTCCTAAAAGGTATGTTCCCTGTTTTTTACCGTTCTTTTTATTTGCATGGCCTTTTTGCCAAATATAATTCTCTGAGCCTAATCCTTCAAGCAAATGGTCTAAATCTTTGAGTGTATACATTCTTGGCAAAGAAGCTTGACCGTCCCAAGCATAACAAATAGGAATAATCGGAATCAAATAAGTAAAAACAATTTGCCGCCAAGTTAAGGGTTTTACAAATGGTGTCATAAAAAGTACCATAATTATTAATATGATCAATGAAATTGGAAGCAACAACCACCAAATAAGCAGCGGTATATTATTATCGCCCATTTCATAAATCAATAAGGGCTGGTTGGTTCTTTGGGCCGACTCCAAAATTGCCCTTGCCTTTTTAGGTGGCATATGATGAAAATAATTCACCATGGTTTTGAGACCTTCTGGCGCTGTTGCAATATTCGTGGCGTCAACAGATGATTCAATATAGCTGATTTTATCTAAAGCATCTGTATTGAACTTCTTCAACATTTCGTCGCTTGGAAATAAATCAGTCATGGTCAATGTCACTTGTTCTAAACCTTCTATTTCGTGAAGTGATACCATAACTTCAGGCATTGCCCCTCCTGACCCCGAACCTAAATCTACGATACTGGATAGACTTTTTTTCTTCAAAATATCGGCAATTAAGCCGGCCAAGAGCTCTGGTACGCCAATCATCTTTTGAAGAATTACAATTAAATTGGTCATACAGACCCGTAACCAGCCAGGGAACCAACCAAAATCTTCAAATTCAAATAATTGTATTCGTTTCATTTTGCCAATAAAACTTTCCAAGCAGAAAGCACCTCTTTTTTAGTTAGAAATTCTTGGGCTTTACGATGCACTTTTAACGTATCTTTTGAATTGATCAAGTCACTGAGTTCCTCATTCGAATTGATAAATTCCTCTATTTCAGATTGGGCAGGCAAATTATTAATATTGCCCAACATTCCTAAATCGTTACCTGTCAAAACCGTACTTGACCTAATATCTTCGGAAATACTATCAACGCCGATTCCTAAGCTGGATAATGGTTTGGGCACTTCAAACAATCCTTGATTAGCTCTGGAATACCAATTGCCACCCATACGGGCAACTTGGTCAATTTTATATTGATCAATACTTCCATCTTCACCGATAATGGCTTTATCAATATGTATTTTGACCACTTCTGAAAAAATAAGATTTCCTGCGCCTCCATCCTTACCCAAAGCTTCAATCTTGGTTACTTTACATTCAAATTGTACCGGCGATTCAGCTACCCTAAATGGTTTGACCAAATCAGATTTCAACATACTAAGACCCGCTTTTAAGAACTCATTATCCTCTTCAGCATACTCAGTGCTTGACAGTGACATCTGCTGTACTATATCGAAGTTCACCACGTTAATGACAACCTCTTTAACCTTTTGTACATTTTCTAGGGTATGTTTCGTGGTATTATCCCTAACCCTCCTAGCTGGTGAAAATATCAAAATTGGCGGATTGGCACTAAAGACATTGAAAAAGCTAAAAGGTGATAAATTTGGCCTTCCTTTGTCATCTATTGTGCTGGCAAAGGCAATTGGTCTGGGACCAATAGCACCCAAAAGATATCCATGTAATTTTTGGATTGGAATATCGCTGGGAAGTATAGAAATCATATCGGTCATAGTTTTGCAAATGTAGGCAATTTGCCTACGATTTAAAACAAGAACCCAGGTGCTTTGCACACCATTTATTATCATTTTACGTTATCTTTAAAGCAACAAACCAACTGGATGAATTTTAATCCTAAAAAGAAGACTTCCAATTTTTTTTTACTTGCCGTAGCTTTTGCTATTGTGAGTCTTATTTTGTGGAATACCAATAGTTTCTTTAAAAAATTCAAGGAAGAAGAACGCTTAAAAATGGAGATTTGGGCTACCG
>CAZYQR010000111.1:0-7841 GCA_964649755.1 uncultured Maribacter sp.
TCTCTTGGTAGGTATAATACCGTATACCGAGCCATGATATTGGTAGGGTTGTAATTCGGCATATTTAGCGGCTGTATTGTCTAAAATCTGCAATTCCTTGCCCATATAGGCAGTATCTCCTTCCAATGGGGCATGTATGCCCAATCCGTTATTACCACCTGGAGTTAATTGAAATTCGAATTTCAATATGAAATCGCTGTATTGGTCCACAGTAAAAAGATTCCCTCCATTGCCGCCCCCATTGGGGACAACGACAATCATACCATCAATAGCTTTATACGAGTCTTTATTACCGACCCACCCATCAAGGTTTTTACCATTAAAAAGAGGCACAAACTTAACTCTTTTTAGATTTTTTTGGGCATCACAAGAGACCAATAAAAAAGAAAATAACAAAAAAGAAAGAAGACAAACGTTCATTTTTTTATCCATTCTTCGGCTTTTTTATCATAGTTTTTTGATTTTAATGTTTCTGAACCAAATAGGACTTGAATGATCTTGGAATCCTATATAACCCGTTTTGAACTTTCCATAATCCACACTGTTTTTCCATTTGTCCGAATTCTTTTTTTCGTACCACTCTTCAGACCAGGGAACAAATGAAAGGACTTTCTTTCCGTTTAACCAATGTTCAACCTTTTCTGGTGTGAATACTATTTTGGTGGAATTCCATGACCCTACAGGATTTAAGACTTTTACCTTCGAATCCGCTGGATGCATGGCGTAATCGGAAGCTGTTTGTTGTAAAGGCTTAAGTTCATTAGGATTTTCCGTATAACCTAAACTTTTATTGTATTCGGTTAAATCATGAATTCTGGCATAATTCTCATCATCGATCAGTTGGTATTCCGGTGAAACTTCTGGAGGACTCTTATACCCTTCTTTCAAATGATAAAAAATGCCGCTGTTGCCACCTTCTGGAATTTTCCATTCTACATAAAGCTCAAAATTATCGAATTCCTCAGCTCCATATATAATGTCTTTACCTCCCTTATAGTCTTGTTCTAGTCCCAGTTCTGTGTCAAAGGTCAATGCGCCATCTTTGGCAATCCATCCTGGAGGTAAGGCATCTCCATTATATGCTCTCCAGCCTTCAGTACTTGTTCCATCAAAAAGAACTATCCAATCGTTCTCTTTGACTTCTACATTTGCTGTTTTTTCAGCTTGGTCTTTTTTACTCTCCATTTTGCAGGAAAAGAATATCAAGACTACTATCAGAATTGAAATAACTTTATTCATTTTATAACTATGTCTATCTGTTTTTAAGAAATAATGTCCAAAGGCATAGTGTCTTTCCAGTTTCCTCTTGTAAAATCAGGGAAATTCTGTGGTGCGCCGCCACTAGCTACTGATCGTTCACTCATTGGCCCTACGGCACTCCAAAAACATCCTTCGTATAGGTTTTGATCTAAAGGAAGTCCTTTCTGAAGGCATTCTATAATACGGAATCGCATCATCCCGTCCATACCACCATGACCACTTCCCTGTGTTGATTGACTTAACCTTTTGTACAATGGATGGTCGTATTTTTCATATAGCGCAGCTAGTTGATCACCTTGGGCCCAAGAATGATGGTTCTCTGTTACTCCTTCTATACCACCTTCCAATGCCACTCTTGTAGGGAAACCGGCTAAAATTCCTTTGGTTCCCTGAATCATATTATGGCGAGAGTACGGTCTTGGACTTGTTTCATCCCATTGTACCATAATGGTACGACCTATTGTGGTTTTAATGATCGACGTATTTAAATCCCCACCTTTAAAATCTAATTTATTCCACTTATGATCAGCAGCATAATTTTTTTCAGCATATAACTTTCTGCCTAAAGCGGGAGTTGAAAATGAGACAAGACTATTGAAATTATCACCTGTACGACCTAAGTTCATATATTGAGCTACCGGGCCTAGTCCATGTGTTGGATAAAGGTTTCCATTTCTTTTGGCATAGTGGTACGTTCTCCAAGAACCTGTTCCGCGTTCTTGTTCTTCCATTTGGCTTCGTAATTCATGAATATATGCTGCTTCGGCATGTAACGGCTCACCAATTACACCCTGTCTACACATATTTAGATACATCAGCTCATCCCTGCCGTAGTTTACATTTTCCATCATCATGCAATGCTTTTTGGTCTTCTCTGAAGTATCCACAATCTCCCACATTTCATCAAGGCTGACAGCAATAGGTACTTCAACAAATGCATGGGCACCTTTTTTCATGGCCTCAATAGCCATAGGGGCGTGGGTGGCCCAATTTGTTGCTATAAAAACAACATCAGGTTTAACTTCGTCCAACATCACCTTCCATTGGTTCTCTTCTCCATGATAGAGCTTGATTTTATTGTGACGCTTGCCACCACCAATTTCTTTGGCCTTTGCTCCCCATCTTTCAACGTTATCTTGATAAAGATCACTTATGGCCACAACTTCGGTACCAGGCAACTGTGCAATGAAGCGTAAATGTCCTGGCCCTCTAGAACCAACCCCAATAAACGCTGCACGTACAGTTTCTAATTTGGGTGCGGCAAAATCGCCCATGTACTTTGCATCATAAGGGCGTTCAGGCAAAGCATAAGCTCCATTTGCAATTGTAGGTGCCATGGCAATGGCTGCGCCTGCCAAAGATGTTTTACGAATAAAGTTTCTTCTTCCAATGTTTTTCATATGCTACTTTTTGGTAATTATGGCAGAGTAACCCCCGCCGCTGGATAGATTTATTTTTAGTTTGGTATTTTGATTCACAGTATTAGATGATATTTTGTAATCTTGGGCATTTCTTGAGGCATTTATACCATCCTTATAGGATTGTATTTCATATTCACCTTGCCCCAAGAATGAAAAACTCAATTCAAAGTCTCGAGCCGTCCAGTCAGTCATTGCACCCAAGTACCAATTGTCCCCATTTCTTCTGGCAACAATAATATAATCTGAAACAGCACCTTCTAGGACGACGGTTTCATCCCAAATGGTTGGTATCTGTGTAATGAAATCAACCGTTTCCTGCTCTTTATAATAAATGGTTGGCGATTCACATAACATTTGAACCGGTGCCTCAAACACTACATACATAGCTACTTGGTGCGCTCTTGTACCAAAAGCCATAGGTCTTGTAAAAAAGGGGGCATAATTGGCCGCACCAGTTTCGTAATCAACTTTGTTCATATTGATCATGGCGCCGGGAGTAAAATCTATAGGGCCGGCTGCCATACGTACGAATGGAAGCGTAACATTGTGTTCTGGTGTTATTACTGAGCTCCATTTATTGTTCTCATTGCCCTTTACCCCTTCATAATTAACGATATTGGGCCACATACGCTCAACACCGGCTGGTTTAAAAGCGCCATGGTAGTCAACCATCAGTTTATACTTGGCGGCGATTTCCGCAATTTTCTCATAAGATTCCACGACATATTGGTCGCTACGTTGCATAAAATCGGTTTTGATACCCACAGCACCCCAACTTGCATATAAACTAAGAATTTTTTCGGGGTTCTCATACAATGGTTTCCAAAGCACCCATAGTATAATTTCTACATTTTTAGATTTGGCATATTTTATAAGCCCAGGTACATCAATATGCTCATTATCTTCTAGTATTTCTGTTGTGGACTTTGTCCATCCTTCATCTAGAATTACATATTCTATGCCGTTTTTTGAAGCAAAATCAATGAAATATTTATAGGTTTCGTCATTTACGCCTGCTTCGAAATCAACACCGTAAACATTATTGGCATTGTACCAATCCCAAGCAACTTGGCCGGGCTTGATCCAATCGGCATTTGGAATTTTAGAGGGTTTGGCAAGTTGTGTTACCAGATTACTTTCAACGAAAGTTTTATCATCATCACTGATAATGAACACGCGCCATGGGTAGGAACGTTTACCATTGATTTTTGCAATATAATCTGCCTCCTTAGTGATTATTTGATTCCTATCTGGGCTAGAGGCTTCATTTGGTATTACATTGAGTACATACTTCGGAAATGTTGCATTCATTGTAGTATTATCGCTTTTTTCAAGAAACATCCCAGGATAATTGTGTAATGAGGATTCTGTAAATAAAACTTTAGCTTTTTTAGTATCAAACATAACCGGGAGACTGCAAAAATCACCAGTTGCAAAATCAGATATTCCTTTATTTATATACTCCCGTTCATTATGTGAATACATCGATTCTTCTTGTGGGAAAAACGAAGAGGTGCCATCTGGAAAAGTCAAAGTCATTTGTTCATCCACAACTTTCTTTGTTTTGGAGCTTTTATCGATAAATTGATAGGCAACACCATCATTGAATGCCCTAAATAAAAGCTGATACCCTCCTTTGAAATTGAGAGCTAACTGATTAAAATTATTTTGAATAGTCGCATCCTTATTCGGTACCTGTACAGATAAGGTCTCTTGTACACTTTCAGTACTCTTGTTTCTTAATTTTGGTGAAGCACCGAGGATTCTGTTATCTCCCATATTCATCGAAATACTGGCTTTTTCGATAATTACGTTGCCATTTAAATTAACATTCCAGTTTATGGTTTCCGAGAGTTCTATCTTTAAATTGAGTTTACCATCAGGTGATTTAAGTGATAAGTCCTGTGCGGTTACAATGCCTAATGAAAATAGAAAGACCGTTAGGGCCATTGAAAATCTAGTAGTTGATTTCATATTTTAATAAAAAAAGTTAATTGGCAGATTGAATTGAACAAGTTACAATAAAACCTATCAAAATTGAAATCATTTCGACGGGATATTGCTATGTTCAAAAATTGGCAGATTCGTCGTAATTAATTAACTGGAGACAATAAAAAACAATTTCCCAATTATTAGCTCTCCATAAATTATAGCTTAGAATTTGAAGAAGGTATCCATCTCGTTTTTAAGTTTGGCTCTTTCATATCAATATCTAATGGATACATAGGCCTTTTTATTCTTTTATAACCCAAACGTTCCAAGTCCTGGTCTACACCTCCTGGCGTCAAAGCCATAATCCAACCTTTACGCATGTTGTACAATTCTGGTACGAGGTATCCAATTTTGACCACGATTATATCAGAATCCCTAGGTGTTAACCCCAAATTTGTAAAATCTGATTCTCTATGGTACGGTTTACGTTTTTTAGTAACAATAACACGTATACTTCCTACTTGTACAACAACTTCGGTTTCCGCATGTTTATCACCATGTTCAATTGCCAAAATTGTGCCTGTTAATTTAATCGGTGGAGCATAGCGAGAATCGATTGCTGCACCAGCCTCAGCAATTATTTTTCCACCAACTCCTATTTCAATTGCCTGGTTTACAAAATCAGGCCCAGGAATGGATGCGTAAATTAACGATGGTCCAGTGTCAGACTTGAACTCTGGGCGTGCTAAAATTTCCTTTAAGGTCCATGTAACATCACCGGCACCTCCTGCTGTAGGATTATCACCCATATCACTTATTATGAAAGGATGTACTTTACTGGTCAATGCCAAGTCTAAACTTTCTTCTAAGGTGGCGACTGGGGCAACAAACTCAAATTCCTCTCTGGCATCCCAAAAACTTTTGGCCAGTTTTTCAGCCCCTTGAGCTACCTTTTCCTTATCATCGCCAGTTACCATGACAACAGCATGATTTCGGGGTTCATCGGCCCACGCATAGCCAATCCAAATGGCTGCATCAATAATCCCTTCATCTTTGGTAATAGGGTCTACTTGAGCATATAGGCTTTTACCTGGTTCAATTCTGGTACTGGTCTTTTCACCAGGCAATAAAATGGGTACAGGAATCCAAGCTTTAAAAGCTGGCTTTCCCTTTCCGTTTTCTAATCTTTCCAAAAGGTTATCAACTGCCCTCTTTTTCGATTCAAGGGCATCTTCATGAGGAGCCATTCGATAGCAAGTAATTAAATCGGTATTTTGCGCCAAACGTTGGGAAACGTTCCCGTGAAGATCCATTGAAGTTGAAATTAATGGCTCACCACCAATTACTTCCCTGATTCTTATAATGAAATCTCCTTCTGGATCATCAAGGCCAACAACACTCATTGCCCCATGTATATCAAAAAATAAGCCGTCGTAAGGCCCATTTTCTTTTAGCATTTCCAGTGTTTTTGTCACAAGAGATTCATAAGCTTCTCTAGTGACCGTACCTCCTGGTAAAGCATGACCGCGAATTGTTGGTATCCAATGTGCCCTTTGTCGATTGATCGAATCTGGAGCCATGAAGGGATAGAATGAAAAAACAGCGTCGTTTACCTTGGCATGAAATGCATCCGCATGAGTAAGTGCTGGAGAGAAGGTGCTTGATTCTATGGCTAATCCCGCAATGGCAATACGCGGCAAGTCACCATCCTTATTCTTCTCATTGTTTTTACAGCCCAAAAGAAGTGTTATTGCGAAAATGATGGAAAGTATTTTTTGCATTTGATATATGATTTATGGTGATGCATATTGAACTGGAACTAAATTAGGAATCAGCTTAAATTTACGGTAATTTAGTAAGACTTTTGTCGATTTAAATAAGCTTTAGGAGAACTTTTCCAAGTTTATTCAAAATTTTTTAAAAAGTTTCCATCTTTCAACCCAATCAATTTCTGAGTCGTAAAACAAAATGGCTTCCTTGATGTCTTTTTTTGAGAGGTCTCTAGGTGATTTTTTAATGATTCTTGCTTTGGTATTAGTGAAATTCAAAGTATAGGTTTCATCTAAATCATTTTCTGAACTGGTATAGAAGTAAATAAGGTTGTTCTTTTCAACTTTCCATTTTCCTTGGCCATATTTATTTTCTTTAGGATGTGACGGATCTATATTTCGATAAAAATGAAATATAAAGGTGCCATCTGGTTTCAAGGAGAGGTTGTACTCCAATACCCCCGCATTAAGGAGTTCATATTTAATTCCGTATTCTCCAGCATACTCATCTGTTTGAGCTAATAGGGTAGTGCTTGCCAATATCAAAACCAATAAGAATAAATGTTTCAAAGCTCTTTTAAATTAAGGTTTAAAAAAAACAGCTCAACAATTATACCATTTACCTCTCTCAGCTACCGCTTACAAATTCATCCAATCTTTCAAATGTAGACCCCCATCCGTTATAAAAGCCCATTTGCTCTTGTTGTTTGCAATACGCTGCCGTCTCATGAACTACCTTGAATGTAAACTTAGTTTGCGTTCCTGATTCCTTAAAATGAACATGTAATTCTACTCCCTCAGTCATTGGTTTGAAATCAGCAGAAGAAACTATCTTTTCATACTCAATAATTTCTGAATAGATTCCTTCAGTGATGAATTCCCCACCATTGGGCATTTGCATAACATATTTCCAGTGACCCCCTACTTTGAATTCATGTTCAATCACTTTAGTTTCCATTCCTTTAGGCCCCCACCATTGCCCAATATGTTCCGATTGCGACCAAGCTTCCCAGACCAATTTAAGAGGGGCATTAAAAGTTTTTTCTATGGTTAATGTGCGATTGTTCAAGTCGTTCATGATTTATCTGTTTTAGATTGTAGTTTATTTAAGTATTGCTCAAAGGAATCTATTTTATCTTCCCAGAGTGATTTGTATTGTTCTATCCATAAAAATGCTGGAATTAGATTTTTGGGCTGTATTTGGCAATATCGCTCACGACCTTTTTGGTTGATTTCTACAATACCACATTCATTGAGAATACGTAGGTGCTTGGAAATAGCTGGCCTACTGACATCAAATTTATCTGCGACAGCATTCACAGTAAGGACTTCTTCTGCCAAAAGTTTAATTATATCCCTGCGGACTGGGTCGGCAATGGCCTGAAATACATCTCTACGCATATATTAAGTAACTAATTGGTTACGAATATAAACGTAATCATTCGGTTACGCAAATAAA
>CAZYQR010000112.1:0-7816 GCA_964649755.1 uncultured Maribacter sp.
ATTGCACAGTGAAACTGCCCAACGTTGTTGTGAGTTTAACCGTATCATCGTTTAGGGTTTTATTATAAGTAAAGAAGAAGTCTATAGCATTATCTTCAGATAATAAAAAGGGTTCCTCTTCTTTCTGGACTTCAGCTATTTGCTCTTGTACGGTATCTTTTTGTACCGCATTATTTTGTTCGGTTGTCCCCGATTGTTTGGGGTCACCTTTACAGGCCACTAAAAATAATAGTGGTAATATTGTGCTATAAGCGAATCTTTTGAATGCCATGAATTTTGATGATTTTACCATACGGAGTTCAAAAATAGAAAATCTGCCTTTACCGGGAACAGCTTCCCATTATAAAATGGCACCTTTAATTCGAATTAAAGAACTTGAGGAAGGATATATCAAAAAAAAGAACCCCAAAAAAGCAGGAGTATTGGCCCTTTTTTATCCGAATGAAAGCCGATCCACCAATTTGCTTCTGATATTGAGAAAGACCTATCAAGGGGTACATTCCAATCAGATTGGTTTTCCAGGAGGTAAATCAGAAGAAGAAGACCAGGATATTATGCATACTGCACTACGTGAAACCCACGAAGAGGTAGGCGTGCCACCACAGCAGGTTTCAATTATAAAATCATTGAGTGAGATATATATTCCGCCAAGCAATTTTGAAGTCCAGCCTTTCATAGGCCTATATAAAAATCCAAAGCCTTTTGTGCTACAGGAATCCGAAGTGGAGTCGGTGGTTGAGGTGTCCTTAGGTGATTTTATGGATGACACGAAGATTTTCACTCAAAAATTATCCACATCATATGCAAAGAACATAGATGTACCAGCCTTTAAACTAAACGGTTACACGGTTTGGGGCGCTACGGCTATGATGCTCAGCGAAATCAAGGAGCTCATGAAACAGGTTATATAATTTTAGAGCCTGTTAGGAATTTGATAATTGGTTTTTATACTTCTTTTTGCGCATAGCTTCGTTAAAATTTCAAACGATAGTCTAACTATCCTTCTCAATTTCGCCTAGCTCTACATCAAAAATAATCCATAAAAATTCCAATAATAAAAATCCATACACGCTCTTATTTTGTAGATTTGCCTTTATGGGCATCTTTAAGAAAAATCCATTCGGTCATATTCTTTTTATAAAAAAGTGGCTCATCCGTATTATGGGTTTTATGACCCATCAGCGATATAAAGGGTTCAATACACTTGAAATTGAAGGGTCTGATATCATCAGAAACTTACCTGAAAACAATGTACTTTTTGTAAGCAATCACCAAACTTATTTTGCCGATGTTGTGGCCATGTTCCATGTTTTCAATGCCAGTTTGAGTGGCAGGGACGATTCTATTAAAAATGTTGGTTATCTCTGGAATCCGAAGTTGAATATGTATTACGTGGCTGCTTCAGAGACCATGAAGAAAAGTCTTTTGACCAAGATTTTCGCCTATGCAGGCTCAATAAGTGTAGAACGTACTTGGAGGTCTGAGGGACATGATGTAAATAGGCAAGTGAAGATGAGCGATATTTCGAACATCGGTAAAGCACTGAATGACGGTTGGGTGATTACCTTCCCGCAGGGTACAACTACGCCATGGAAACCTTTACGCAAGGGCACCGCCCATATCATTAAAAAATACAAACCTATTGTAGTGCCCGTAGTTATTGACGGATTTAGACGTTCGTTCGATAAAAAAGGTCTTCGCATCAAGAAAAAAGGCATCCTACAGCATTTGAACATCAAGGAGCCCTTGGACATCGATTATGAGAATGAATCCTTCGATTCCATCATCGAAAAACTGGAATATGCCATAGAGCAACATCCATCTTTCTTAAAGGTAATATCAAAAAAAGATTTGCTGGCTTACGAAGAAGAGAACAAGCAAAGAAAATGGAAAAAAGAAAAAAAGGCCAAAAAAGCCTAAATTTCCAATTGCTTGAGGTTGTTGTAATTTCTTTTTAGTTTTCGTAGTAACAATCCGTATAGCAAAAAGTAAATTCCAGCCATAACGGCTGTAAGAAGTATTCCCATTACCCCCATACCAATCATTATGCTTATTTTAATTTTTTCGGGTGAAATATTTTGGGCCTTATCTTGGAGTTCGCTAAAAATGGAGAAGATATCATCGTTTAAATAGACTCCGATAATCATCATAATGACGATAACCATAATCATTGAAAGGGAATAGATTATGTAATGCTTTACTGTTGCTCGTGTCCTTATTATTTTTTGCATCAAATTCTTGGAACTATCCAAGACTGAGATTTCTTTATAGCGACTGTAAAACTGAAATATGAAGTAGAAGGCTACACAATACGAAATAATAGTTAATCCAAGGATAAAGTTATGTAATCCTAGTTTGTCATATATATCCATATTCTCTTTAAATGAGGGTACTAGATATAATAAATGCGGAAGGGTAAATTCCAAAATACTTATTATCAATATCCATTTAACGATAGAGGAAGATTTCTTCCAAATCATATTATGAATTTCGTCGTAAGACAATTTAGGAAGATGCGCCTCCTTTTTTTGCCAATCTTTTTTTAATAATTCCAGTTCATCAATCATATCGTCAAGGGTTCAATATGGTTCTTAATTTATTCTTTATCCGGTTCATTTTTACCCTGGCATTTACTTCTGTTATACCCAAGGTTTCTGCAATTTCCCGATAGTCTTTATCCTCTAAATACAAGAAAATCAACGCCTTTTCAATATCGCCCAATTGCTTTACGGCTATATACATGAGTTGTAATTGTTGTTCTTCCTGTGGGTCATATTCATCTGCGGATATTTTAAAAATAACCGATTCATAATCCTGAGTTCGAATTTTATTTTTTGACTTCCTATATAGTGTAATAGCCGTGTTTAAGGCTACCCTGTACATCCAAGTACTGAACTTTGAATCCCCTCGGAATTTTGGGTATGCTTTCCATAACTGTATTGTTATTTCCTGGAACAGGTCTTTGTGAGAATCCCTGTCATTGGTGTACAACGTACAGACCTTATGAACAATATTCTGATTGTTCTCAAGTTCCGTCACGAATTGATGCTCCAGCTTTTTGTTCACGTAGATTGGTGGGTTGTTAATGGATTAGTAGTAGATACAATACTATTGTTACATAAAAGGTAAAAAAGGTTTAAAGTCCAAATTTAATAATCTGAAATTTTAAACCTAAACAGTGCAAATCTCACAGGTTTTAATTCCTGTAATCAAGGGCAGGTGCTCTATCACCCAAAAGGGGAATGTATTTGAAATCAGCTCCTCTTCGCTCCAAGAATTCCACTTTTGCTTTTTTGACCAATTCTTTGTCTTGATAGAGGTTTATAGCAGTTAAGGCCAAGGTTTTGGCAGCAATCATCATTCCTTTATTGCCTATTGATGTTCCGCCTGCGGCAACCGCTTGCCAGCTATGTGCTGGCGTACCAGGAACCCAAGTAGCAGCTCCCATACCTACGGTAGGTACAGTGAAACTAACATCGCCTACATCAGTAGAGCCAAATGCTTTGGCTTCGGTTTTATAGGGTTGAATATTTCTCGCCTTAGCTATATCAACACCTTTATAACCCATACTAATGGCTATTTTATCGGCAAATTCCTTTTCTTCGGGAGTATATTCCATTCCACCAACTTTGGAAAGATTGTCATGCATCAATTTTTGTAAGCTTAGGTTTGGCAAAAGTTCATGTGTTCCTCCTATCATTTCAAAATCCATGGTCGTACCGGTACCCATGGCCGCACCTTCGCCTGCCTTAACTATCCTATCAAAGATATCGATGACCACATCCCTTTGGTTATGGCGTGCATAGTAATAAACTTCGGCGAAATCAGGCACCACATTCGGGGCTTTCCCGCCACTGGTGATCACATAGTGTATTCTTGCTTTCTCAGGTACATGTTCCCGTAGCATATTAACCATGGCATTCATAGCTTCTACACCATCCAAAGCCGAGCGTCCTCTTTCAGGAGCTATAGCCGCATGTGCAGAAACACCATAAAATCTGAATTTGGCCGATTTGTTTGCCAATGCTGCTCCAGCACTTGCTGCATTCAGTGAACTGGGATGCCAGTGTAGCGCCACATCAACATCGTCAAAAAGCCCTTCACGAACCATATATACTTTTCCCGAACCCCCTTCTTCAGCAGGAGTGCCATAAAAACGTAAAGTGCCTTTAGCGTTATTGGCTTTCATCCAATCTTTTACGGCTATTGCCGCCGCTGTTGAAGCGGTGCCGAATAAATGGTGTCCGCAGGCATGTCCAGCAGCCTTGCCTGCCGATTTTTTCTCTGGAACAGCTTGTTGTGATATACCGGGAAGGGCATCATATTCTCCCATGATACCTATAATCGGCGCACCACTACCATATTCGGCGGTAAAAGCGGTAGGAATGCCAGCTACTCCTTTTTTTATTGTGAACCCAGCATCAGCCAAGGTTTTCTGTAGGAGTGCCGCACTTTTTTCTTCTTGGTAACCCATTTCGGCCAGGTTCCAGATGGTTTGTGCAATCTCGCCGTAAGATTCACTTTTTGCGTCTAAATTATTTAAAACAGCATCCAATTTTTTTTGAGCGTTTATTCCAGTTGACATAAAAATGGCAAGCGCACTCAATACCATTGATTTTTTTAAGTTTGACATTATTTTTCTTTGATTTTATTATTGTTTCGTATCGTATTTTAATGAGAAATTTAAATATACATAAATCAGGCAATAAAAATTACTATTTACGGGGGTGATATTTGTTCATTACCTCGGCCAAATGTGATCGGTCTACATGCATATACACCTCGGTAGTGGTAATACTTTCATGGCCTAGCATTTGCTGAATGGCCCTAAGGTCGGCGCCATTCTGCAATAAGTGGGTGGCAAACGAATGTCTAAATGTATGCGGACTTATGTTTTTACCCAAGTCTATTTTTATTGCGAGTTGTTTGATAATGGTAAAGATCATAGCACGAGTGAGCTGCTTACCGCGTCTGTTTAAAAAAAGAATATCATCAAATCCCTTTTGTATACTTTGGTGAACACGTATTTCTTTTCTATAAATATTAATATATTTTTTATTAAAATCACTGATAGGAACAAAACGCTGTTTATCACCTTTACCAGTAACCTTGATGAAATCTTCCTCAAAGAACAAGTCCGATATTTTTAAATTTATGAGTTCTGACACGCGCAGTCCACAGCCATATAAGGTCTCCAATATTGCTCGGTTACGTTCCCCTTCGGGTTTTGAGAGGTCAATGGCACTGATTAGCTGGTTAATTTCATCCTCAGATAAAGTATCAGGGAGTTTTCTTCCAATTTTGGGTGATTCCAACAAATCCATAGGATTGTCCTTGCGATAATCCTCAAAGTTCAAGTAATTGAAAAAACTCTTTAGGCCCGAGATTATGCGAGCCTGAGACCTTGGGCTTACTGTATTTGCGATTTCATAAACAAAACGTTGCACTGTTTCTTTGCCAATGGAGATGGGACTTATTGAAATGTCATTTTTGACCAGAAAAGCAATTAATTTTTCAACATCCCAGATGTAATTTTTAATTGAATTCTCTGATAATCCACGTTCAATGCGCAAATAGTGGTGAAAATCTTGAAGAGTTTGTTGCCAATTCATTCCACAAATATTGGGTATTTATCGTTGAAATGCATACTCAAACTACATAAATGACTATTTAACAACAGTTTCCTACATTTTCACAACGAAAATTCTGGAGATATAAAAGGCCAATCTAAATTTGAGCTTTCAATAACTAAAATTAAAATTATGAAAAAAGTAGTAATAGTTGCAGTATTAGCGCTGATTGGATTTTCAGTGAATGCACAAGACGGCTTAAAGCTTGGGGCTAACTTAGGTTTACCAGTTGGTGATGCCGGTGACATTTCAGGTTTTAGCATTGGGATTGATGCCCAGTATATGTTCGAAACAGCGGGTGACTTTGATTTAGGAGTTGCCGCAGGCTTCACGAATGCCTTTGGTAAAACCATTGGTGATGATTCTTTTTCGATAGAAATAGATGATGTACAGTTTTTGCCACTTGCTGGCGTTGCTAGATTCAACGCTTCAGAAGAAATGTCTGTAGGTGTTGATTTAGGATATGCCTTGGGTATTAGCGACGGTATCGATGGAGGTTTTTATTACAGGCCTACTGTTGGTTATGCCGTTAGTGACAATGTTGAAATCAATGCTTCGTATAGTGGTATCAGTTTAGATGGTGGCACATGGTCAACGATAAATTTAGGGGTGCTATTTGGCTTATAATCCTAAATACATTTTAATATTTAAAGCGAAAACAGTCTCTGTTTTCGCTTTTTTTTTACTCATTTTTTGCTTTAGGCATTGTATTTGTTTAAGGTTTAAACAATCTATATATTTAATAAATTAAACTAAACACTATTATGAAAAAATTAATTTCACTTTCACTTATTGCCCTATTTGCTTTCAACATGGGTATAGCACAAGATTTACCAAAATTTGGAATAACTGGCGGGCTTCTGAACACAAATGTCGATTTTAAAACAGGAAACTCTTTGCTAAACCTCGTAGGAGTCAACAATTTTGCCAAAATCAACAGTACAGGATTTTATATTGGGGCTTTGGTTGATATCGGGGTGGTAGGTAATTTCCATATTCAACCGGAACTTTTATATGGTAGTGCAGAAGATCTATCCTTTATTTATCTGCCGGTTATGGCGAAGTATTACGTTGCCGATAAGTTTCACATTCAGGCTGGTCCACAACTCACTTTCTCTTCAAATATTGACGATATTAAAAGAGCAATACGCGATGCAGAGGAACTTCTTGGTACCAGTGGCGATGTTGATGACGTATTAGACACCTTTGGAGTTGATTTAAGTTTTGGTGCAGGTTTTGATGTTTCTGAAAATCTAACTATTCAAGCAAGGTATTCTTTTGGATTGACCGACATGTATTCTGGCCCAGCAGGGGGCGTGTTGGATATTAAAAATGATACTTTTCAGGTAGGAGTCGCTTATATGTTTTAAAAGCGGTTATAATATAAATATAAAACAGCCTATTATTGGGCTGTTTTTTTGTTCTATATGACATCACATATTAATAAAAAAACCCTAAAAACGACGCTCTACAACCAATTTTACCCGGTTTACAACAAAAATGACTGTGATTTCATTGAAGGTTTTAGTTTTGTGTATCAACCAAATAAACCTAAACCAATGAAAAATACCCTATTAGCACTAATCTTTTCTATTATGGGATTGGGAATGTACGCCCAGGAAGGATTTAAACTCGGATTTCATGGTGGTCTACCCATCAATGATTTTAATGATGCAGTCACCCTTATGGTCGCTTTGGATGGCGGTTATATGTATGCCATGAACGAGGTAGTCGATGTTGGTGTGGCTACTGGGTTTGTTCACGGATTTGCTGAAAGTTTTAGTTCAGAAGCCATTGAAGCGGATTTTCCCAATATGCAATTTGTGCCTTTGGCAGCTTCTGTGCGTGTATGGACCTCCAATTCATTCTCTTTTGGAGTAGATGGCGGTTACGCTGTGGGAATCAATGAAGGTAATGATGGCGGACTTTATTATAGACCCATTATTGGGTATTTGATGGGCCCAAGTACTGAAGTTAATTTTTCCTATTCAACGGTTGAACTAGACGGTGCATCTTGGAATTCAATTAATCTGGGAATTTTATATACTTTCAAGTCAGAACGCAGTCGATAGTTTTCGAAAATATTTTTATAAATAAAATACGTAAGGGAAGCTTAATAGCTTCCCTTTTTTTGTGTCATAAAAAAAGTGAAGTTGGGTAAACTCTGCTTTACAAACATAACAATT
>CAZYQR010000113.1:0-7768 GCA_964649755.1 uncultured Maribacter sp.
TGCGCCACATAAGGGTCCCAATAGTTACTTTTCATAAACTCGATCATCAACGATTTGGAAAAGTTCGAAAATTGATTGCTTATGCTCACCCCGCCTATCAGGTATTTATGTTCCGGATGCCTTAAGGTGGTATGCACGATTCCCTTCCACAACAAAAACAAGGGCATCGGTTTTTGCTGATATTTCTTGATAATATAGGCCCTTCCCATTTCAATGGATTGCTTCATCATCCCGAACAATTCAGGCTCAAACCTAAACAAGTCTTGCAAATAAAACCCATCAATACCAAATTGTTCAAAAATCTCAGAACCCATACCCATACGATAAGCGCCAACAATTTCCTTATCATTATCATCCCAAAGGAACAAATGATGATAATACGCATCAAACTTATCCAAATCAATGGATTTGTTCGTTCCCTCACCGATAGCCCTAAATGTTACCTCGCGTTGTCTCCCAATTTCATTTAAAATAAAGGGCATATCCTTTGCCTTTGCCAAAAACACTTCATAATTTTTGCTTTGAAGCATTCGACAATCTTTCTCCCGTAGTTTCTCTAGTTCCCCTTCAATAACCTCTGTTCTAACCGCAGTAGCTATCTTTTTAGGTGTTTTGGGCAACTTTAAAGAAGTTGGTATTTGATTAATTAGTCGTTCTTTTTCGTATGCGTTCGAAAGTATGTAAGTCTTTTTACGCAATAACTCGGTAAAATCTTCCAAAGTCTCCTGTTCCTTTTGGGCATCGACAGAAATAGGTTGCCCAATCCGAACTTTGATTGGTCTATTTTTTTGGGAATAAACCTCAGATGGCAATTTAGCAGTCCTGAAAATATCATTGATCTTCGACAATCGATAAAAGAACGTACTATTCCTAGCATGAAAATAAATGGGGACTACTGGTACCTTGGCCCTGCGTATGAGTTTAAGGGCCGCCTCTTCCCAAGGTTTGTCAACAATCAATCTTCCATCTTTATAGGTTGAGACCTCCCCAGCTGGGAAAATACCCAAAGGATGACCTTCCCCTAAATGCGCCATGGCATTCTTGAAGCCTGCAATGCTACTCTTTGCATCTTTATGATTTTCAAAAGGATTCACAGGTAAAATATAAGGGGCCATTGGCTCTATTCTATTAAGCAGAAAGTTGGCGATAATTTTAAAATCTGACCTATTGGTTACCAATAATTTCAAAAGCAAAACCCCATCAATACCTCCTAATGGATGATTGGAAATGGTGATATAAGCTCCTTCTTTCGGCAAGCGCTTAAAATCTTCCTCTGGTACTTCAAAATCAATTTGGTAATGCTTTAGAATGGCATCCAAAAATTCTATCCCTTCAAGATGTTTATGTTCTACATAAAACCTGTTGATGCCTGATATTCGAGTGACTTTCATTAGCACCCACCCCATAAATGTGCCAAAAAAACCGTATTTGTGTAGGTTGATTGCCTTGGCTACTTCCTTCGCGGTCACTAAACCCATGCTTTGTATAATTTAGGAAACATAAATATAGCAAAATCCCTATTGCAAGTGCTATTTTAACAGTACAGAAATAATATGTAAATCAATTACTTTACAACCAGTTGAACCGTTTCATTGGCACGCTGTTCAAGTAATATTTCCTTGCCATTTTGTAATGAATCAATTGCGTCGGCATTAAAATGTCTGATGGTATAAAGTGAGACTCCCTCATGGCAAACCACATTAAATCGACCTTTCAACAAATTCAACAGTTCTTGCAACTGTCCAAATTTATTATCTACACAAACCGAAAAACTAATAGCGGAATTTTGAATCAAATCCACCTTCATTTTATGATCATGGAGCATTTTAAAAAGTTCGCTGATACTGTTCTCAACAATAAAAGAAAAGTCCAAGGATGAAAGTCTCATTAATACTTGGTCTTTTTTTATAATATAACAGGGGACTTGAGGATCTAAAGTCGTGCCTTTACCAACCGTTGTGCCATTGCCTTTTGGGTTTATGAATGATTTTACAAATAGTGGAATCTCTTTTCTTTGCAACGGCTGCAAGGTTTTAGGGTGAATCACAGACGCCCCATAGAAGGCCAACTCAATGGCTTCGCGATAAGATATTTTGTTCAATAATTGAGCCTCTTCAAAATAGCGAGGGTCCGCGTTCAAAACTCCAGGAACATCCTTCCAAATGGTTACGGAATTGGCATTAAGGCAATATGCAAAAATAGCCGCAGTATAATCCGAGCCTTCACGCCCCAAAGTAGTCGTAAAGTTGTTGTCATCGCTACCTAAAAAACCCTGAGTAATATACAACTGATTTTTGTCTACTCCTTTTGATATACTTTGCTGTGTTTTTTCCCAATTCACCACAGCATCACGATAGCTATTGTCGGTTTTGATGAAATTTCGAACATCTAGCCAAGAATTTTTTATCCCTACCTCATTCAAATAGGCACTTAAAATAGTGGTTGAAACCAATTCACCATAACCAACGACTTGATCATAGACAAAATTATAATTGGGCGATTTATTCCAAACCAAGAACCCTTGAACCTCATCAAACAACGTTTTGACCTTATCAAAAACTGGGTGTTTTTCATTTTTGAACAATTCCAATAAGATAGTATTGTGGTACTCTATTACTTCTTGCACAGCAGCACTAAGCCCATTCTTATCCTCAAAATAGGAATTCACGACTTTTTCCATGGCATTGGTTATCTTGTCCATTGCTGAAACTACCAACAAGGTGTTTTCATGACCAACTTCTTTTAAAACTTTTACCAGGTTCTGTACTCCCTCAGCATCCTTAACCGATGCGCCACCAAATTTGAATATTCTCATATATTTTTTAAATAATTCTGGATTCCTTTTTCATCTAAGTGAACAACATCCCAATCACGTAAAACCCTTGCTCCCTTTTTTTCATAAAATGTGATTGCGGGTTCATTCCAATCCAATACCTCCCAACTAATACGCTTAACACCCTGTTGGGCACAATATTTTACTACTACATTTAATAATGCGGTACCCAGGCCAGTACCTCTCATAGTTTCTGAAACCACCAAATCCTCTAAATGGATTATTGGGCCTTTCCAGGTAGAATAACGACTGTAAATCAAGGCCATTCCTACGATTTTAGAATTGTGCTCGGCGACAAAACAATGGAATAGCTTTTCAGCCCCGAACCCATCACAAACCAAATCATCCGCGGTAACCTCAACAGCGCTGGCCTCCTTTTCAAAGCTGGCAAGTTCCTTAATAAGTTCAAGAACGTATTGCATGTCCTTGGCAGTGGCTTCACGAATAGTATATTGCATAATTGTTACAAATAAAACACAAAGTTATAAATTTAAAAAATCAATTATAAACGAAATCGTTATAGTTTCACAAATTACCCGATATTTGTACACAAATAACACATGCAAAATGATTGACAAGAGGCATAAAACCCTGGGGGAATTCATCATTGAAAATCAATCTTCGTTTCAATATTCCTCAGGAGAACTTTCAAAGCTTATAAATGCCATACGTTTAGCAGCCAAGGTTGTGAACCACGAAGTGAACAAGGCTGGTTTGATTGATATTCTTGGGTCTGCAGGCGAAACCAATATTCAAGGTGAACATCAACAGAAATTGGATGTTTTTGCCAATGAAAAATTTATTCAGACCTTAAAGAACCGTGAAATCGTTTGCGGCATTGCATCTGAAGAAGAAGATGATTTCATCAGTATTAATAGTAATGATGAGCAACATCAGAATAAGTATGTGGTATTGATTGATCCTTTGGATGGATCTTCCAATATCGATGTTAATGTATCTGTAGGAACTATTTTTTCAATCTATAGAAGAGTCACCCCGGTAGGTACACCTGTAGAACTGAAAGATTTTCTTCAACCTGGCAGAAATCAAGTCGCTGCAGGATATATTGTTTATGGCACTTCTACCATGTTAGTCTACACCACAGGAGACGGCGTAAACGGATTTACCTTAAACCCAGCCTTAGGAACTTTTTACCTTTCGCATCCCGATATGAAATTTCCTGAAACCGGAAAAATATACTCCGTAAATGAAGGGAATTATGTTCATTTTCTACAAGGCGTAAAAGACTATATAAAGTATTGTCAAAAAGAAGAAGGTGATAGACCATATACCTCTAGATATATAGGTTCTTTGGTTTCTGATTTCCATAGGAATATGATTAAAGGCGGAATTTATATGTACCCAAAGAGCAGCATTAATGAAAACGGTAAATTACGTTTGTTGTATGAGTGTAATCCAATGGCCTTTATCGCCGAACAAGCCAATGGTGTGGCAAGTGGGGGGCGAACAAGAATACTAGATATTCAACCTACAGAATTGCATCAACGCGTTCCTTTCTTTTGTGGAAGCAAAAACATGGTAGAAAAATTACAGGAATTCCTGGACAAATATCAATAAACGAAGTACTCGGTATTATTTGTATTATTTAAATAATCTGTATTTATTTTTTTATTAAATAGAGATAATCTTCAAAGTCTATCCTACCTCTAAAAATTGCAATCGACTTTTCTATGATGGCATCTGCCTTTTTAATTGAATAGCCTAAACCAATTGCATACTTTTTCAACAAAACCATCTCTTCCTCTTCAACTTCATGATCGGCAAAAATTATTTTAAAGAGATCGAACAAACGTTCCAATCGTTGCACCTTACTATTTGAAGGGTCGATGGGGTATTTGTTTGATTTTTTCATTACCTCTTTGTAATCCGCTTCCGTAATATCAAGTTTTCTAGCAAAACTATCTATTACTTTCAGTTCCTTTGCATTAATTTCCCCATCCACGGCTGCCAAAGTCGCCATTGAAGCAAAGTGAGCCAAATTTCTGCGTTTCTCACTATGATTGTATAAATCTAAAATAGACATATGTACCGAATTTTGTTTAAACAAAGATAATTTTTTTAAACCCAAAACATACATCTCTTATGCATGTTTTGACCCTTGGGTTGACGAAAACCCTAAATGGCAAGGTTTTGTCAAGGTTTAACCCTGACAATGAAAATCATTATTTTAGTTTAGCTACTATTTCATAAAGACTTTTGATTTTCATTCGTCAAAGATGCATGGGAAATTCTCTATGTATTATCCGGGTTAAAAGTGATATTTTAGATTACGATTAATTAATTTATTCTTCAAATTTAGCAAAGGGAATAATACTATTAGATAATAAAGGAGCAACTTTATCGCATTGCGGAAAACTGGTTTGCCCAACAAGAATGGAAGCCTTAGGCATCAAAATTCTAGATGAACTTGTAGCGAAAGACTTCCTACTGACCCATCATCCAGAAGAAGGGGAAAGTTTGTTCAATTTTTGTGGACATATCCATCCAGCGGTTAAAATCTGCGGGGAGCGGTAAACAATCTCTTAGTCTTCCTCGTTTTTTCAAATGTCATAAACAATTGATACTTCCTGCTTTTGAGGAATTCACTGGGTCGTTTACCCTTAAACCTACTTAAAAAGACCAAGTATTTGCCATTGCCGAAGGCATGATCATAAAAATATAACCCTTCTTTTGGGTGAAGATCGGCTTCAACCTATATTTGCACAAATTTTAACGGTTGACCCAAGCTACAATTCAACAACTGTTCGCAAAGTCTTCGCAGGCGCGAAAACTGCAAACTACTATTGCCCAAACGCAACTTCTAGACTCCGCTCGAAGTGACAGAATTACATTAAAAGGCCTAACAGGCTCTGCCCTTTCTTTTGTTATTTCGGATGTTTTCAAAAATTCGGAACTACCCTTTTTATTGGTTTTCAATGATAAGGAAGAAGCAGCCTATTACCTTAACGATCTTGAACAACTTGTTGGCGAAAAAGATGTTTTGTTCTATCCAGGGAGTTATCGTAGACCATACCAGATAGAAGAAACCGATAATGCCAATGTACTTTTAAGGGCAGAGGTTTTGAACCGAATAAATTCGAGAAAAAAACCTGCGGTAATAGTTACATATCCCGATGCCCTTTTTGAAAAAGTGGTCACTAGAAAAGAGCTTGACAAGAATACTTTAAAGATAAAACTAAACGATTCGCTTTCATTGGATTTTCTGAATGAGGTGCTTTTTGAATATCAATTCAAAAGAGTGGATTTCGTAACAGAACCAGGCGAATTCTCTGTTCGCGGTGGTATAGTTGATGTTTTTTCTTTTTCCAATGATGAACCTTATCGTATTGAATTTTTTGGCGATGAGGTTGAAAGTATTCGAACTTTCGATGTTGAGACCCAATTGTCAACTGAAAAAGTGAATAAAATTGCCATAATCCCCAATGTAGAGAACAAGTTTTTGAACGAAACCCGAGAGAGTTTCCTCAAATATATTTCACCTAAGACCATTGTCTTTACTAAGAATCTTGAGATACTCTATGGTCGGTTGGATTCATTCTTCGTAAAGGCTGAAGAGTCCTTTACCAAGTTATCGCAAGATATAAAACATGCTGAACCAGAAGCGCTGTTTGTGAATTCCAAATTATTGAAATCGCAATTGCAGGATTATTGTTTGGTTGAAATGAATGGGTCAAGTAAAGATTTAAAATCCTCACACGGAGTGGAACTGGTCTTTAAAACCAAACCCCAGCCCTCTTTCAATAAAAAGTTTGATTTATTGATTGATAATCTAAATGAAAATAACCGAAAAGGATATACCAATTATATTTTCTGTGCTTCGGACCAACAGGCCAAACGCTTCCATGACATTTTTGAAGAGGTAGACCATGACATTAAATATAAAACCTTGGTATTTCCAATATTTCAAGGTTTTATTGATGATGATTTAAAATTGGTGTGCTATACAGACCACCAGATTTTTGAGCGTTATCACAAATTCCATCTAAAAAATGGATATGCGAAAAAACAGGCGATTACCCTAAAAGAGCTTAATAAGTTAGAGGTTGGGGATTATGTGACCCATATTGATCACGGCATCGGAAAGTTTGGCGGACTTCAAAAAATAGATGTTGAGGGTAAAAAACAGGAAGCCATTAAGCTAATGTACGGGGATCGCGATATTCTTTACGTAAGCATTCATTCGCTTCATAAAATATCAAAATTCAATGGCAAGGACGGGGCAGTGCCCAAGATCTACAAATTAGGCTCTGCAGCTTGGAAAAAATTAAAACAAAAGACCAAATCGCGTGTCAAAAAAATCGCCTTCGACCTTATCAAGGTATATGCGAAACGCAGACTTGACAAAGGATTTCAGTATGATCCAGACAGTTATTTGCAATTGGAACTGGAAGCCTCTTTTATCTATGAAGATACGCCAGACCAAAGTAAAGCTACTGAGGACATTAAAAAGGACATGCAAAGTGAGCGGCCCATGGATCGGCTTGTATGTGGTGATGTAGGTTTTGGTAAGACCGAAGTTGCCATACGTGCAGCATTCAAGGCTGTGGACAATGGAAAGCAAGTAGCGATTCTGGTCCCAACGACTATTTTGGCATTTCAACATCATAGGACCTTTACCGAACGATTAAAAGAAATGCCTATAACCGTTGACTACCTCAACCGTTTCAGAACGGCCAAAGAGAAACGTGAAACTCTTGAAAACCTAGAAAGTGGCAAGGTAGATATCATAATAGGCACGCATCAACTCGTAAATAAAAATGTAAAATTCAAAGATCTAGGGTTATTGATTGTTGACGAAGAGCAGAAATTTGGTGTAGCTGTCAAGGACAAATTAAAATCAATCAAGGAAAATGTAGATGTACTCACATTGACTGCAACTCCCATACCGCGAACATTACATTTTTATTTACGAGT
>CAZYQR010000114.1:0-7657 GCA_964649755.1 uncultured Maribacter sp.
AATAAGGATTCGGGCAGGGTCAAATGCAAGCTTTTTCAATCAATGAAGTAAAAAGAATTTGGAATTAGGGTATCGGAATGAAATTGTATACAACAAAAAATACCTATGGTACGACAAGGATTTTTTTTTGTGGAGCCAAAGGGAGTGATATCGAACTATTTTTATGAGGATTTACATTTGATAACAAAGAAAATTTAAATTAATAATCCTTTAAGAGGCTAATGCTAATGTTGAAAAGTCTAACGGAAAATAGATTAGAATCGACGAAGAGGTTACTGGGTTAAACCCAAACATATTAAATATTAATGTGTTAGAGTTTTTTGCTTTCTCTTGTGTCCAATTTGTGTCTATCATTTATCTTTTTTAGGATAATATAATTATTGAAGTTATTATTTTGATCGTAATTTCTGTTTTTTATTACTGGCAACAGAATAGTATAAGAATAGTAGCTGGTTTTGAAACGCTAGCTTTTCAGTTAAATACAAACCTTTTTATATACTTAATTTAAATCAATGATTAAAAATGAATAACATTTAAAATTAAATAAAATGAAGAATTTATTTTATTCTGTTTCAATTATTGTTATTGCTTTTTTTAGCTCATGTAAAAATGAGTCTTCAGAAAAACCGATACATAATATGGCATCAGAATCTATAATTGAATATAACGATATTCAAAGATTGGAACCTTCAAATTGGTGGATTGGATTTAAAAATTCTAAACTTCAGATATTGGTTAAAGACGAAAATATTTCAAAGGCAACTCCTGAAATTTCTTATGATGGCGTTTCTATTGAAAAAGTAAATAAGGGAACCAGTGCTAATTATTTGTTTATTGATTTAAATATTTCAAAATCTACTAAAGCAGGAAAGTTCAATATCCATTTTAAAGATGAAAATGGAAAAGAAAAAATTCAAACCTACGAGCTTAAATCAAGAGTAAAATCAGCAGAGGATTATAAAGGATTTGATAGCAGTGATGCTATTTACCTCATAACGCCAGATCGTTTTGCTAATGGTGATTCATCTAATGATATCATTCCTTATTTAAAAGAAAAAATCATCAATAGGGAAGACGATTATGCCAGACATGGAGGTGATATTAGAGGAATTATTGATCATTTAGATTATATAAATGCCATGGGTTTTACTGCCATTTGGCCTTGCCCACTATTAACTAATGATATGACCAGAGCTTCTTACCATGGTTATGCTATGACGGATTTTTACGAAGTTGACCCACGTTTTGGAACTCTTACTGAGTATAAAGAACTTGCAGATAAGGCTAGAGAATATGGAATAAAACTTATTATGGATCAAGTGGTTAATCATTGTGGAAGTGAGCATTGGTGGATGCACGACTTACCCTTTTCAGATTGGGTAAATCAACAAACGTCATTCGAGAACAAAACAGAGCTTAAAAATTCGAATCACAGGCGAACAATAAATCAAGACTTATATGCCTCAAAAATTGATAAAAGGGATATGAGAGAAGGTTGGTTTGTGCCATCCATGCCAGATTTGAATCAGAAAAATCCTTATATGGCAACCTATCTTATTCAAAATAGTATTTGGTGGATTGAATTTTTAGGTTTAGGAGGAATAAGACAAGACACTTATCCTTATTCAGACAAAACATTTTTGTCACAATGGGCTGGAACCATTATGTCAGAATATCCAAATTTTTCAATTGTTGGTGAAGAGTGGAGTTATAATCCGTTGTTAATTGCTTATTGGCAAAACGGACATCCAAATAAAGAAGGATACGATTCTAATTTAAAATCTGTTATGGATTTTGCGATGCAACGCCAAATAGTTGAAGCACTAAATGAAGAGGAGCGTTGGGATACTGGATTTGTAAAAATGTATGAGGGCTTAGCCAACGACTTTGCTTATGCAAGACCAAAGGATATTATGATTTTTCCTGACAATCATGATATGAGTAGAATTTTTACACAGTTTCATGGAGATATTGAAAAAACCAAAATGGCAGTCGGTTATATTTTAACCTTACCCAGAATTGCACAATTATATTACGGTACAGAAATTTTAATGAATGATACTCAAAAACCTGGAGATCATGGATTAATCAGATCTGATTTTCCGGGCGGTTGGGATGGGGATTCTACTACTGCATTTACTGGAGAAGGATTAACTGATACTCAAAAGGACATGCAATTATTTATGAAAAAGGTATTGAATTACAGAAAGAACAGCAAAGCTATTCAGGAAGGAAGAACCATTCATTTTGCTCCGGAAAAAGGTGTTTACGTGCTCTTTAGAATTTTAGAGAACGAAGTTGTAGCAGTGATTTTAAACAAATCGTCAGAAACAATTTTAAATCTGTCAAGCTATGAAGAAGTTGGATTAAATGGCATACAAGTACGAAATATTATTACAGATGAGGTAACTGATTGGGGTAAAAACTTAAAAATAAATCCGAATGGAATTACATTATTAACTACCAAAACAAAATAACACAAATTTTCAGAAGTCGTTAGGTATGAGAAAAACATGATTAAAACAGCGGCTTAATGAAATTCAATCCACCAATAGTCAATATAAAACCTGGCTAAACAAGGGGGTTCATTTATTAAAAGACCTAAAAGAACATTATGAAATATCTTCAATAGGCCAAAAACAAAAATTATTAAGTTCGATATTTCCTGAAAATCTATTTTTTGAAGAAGACAAATGTCGAACTGAAAGAGTTAATGACGTTTTGAGGCTTATCTTGCAGATAGACAAGGGTTTAGATAATAAAAAAAGAGGACAATTTTCAAATAAATTGAAATTGTCCTCTCGAGTGGTGCCTCCAGGAATCGAACCAGGGACACATGGATTTTCAGTCCATTGCTCTACCAACTGAGCTAAGGCACCATGCCTTTTAGGCGGGTGCAAATATAATTTCAAATTTAGGATATACAAACAAAAACCAAAAAAAAGGTGATTGTTTTTTTTCATTTACGGATCTTTGTAACATGAATCTAATTATAGATGTTGGCAATACATTTGTAAAGCTCGCAGTTTTCGATAATGGAGACCTTTTATTTGATGAAACCGCAGGGGTCGAAAATCTATTAGAAAGAGCAAAGGGGATTTTTCATGAATTCCCTCAAATTGACTGGGCCATTGTTTCATCCGTTGTTCATTTGTGCAAAAGTGATATGGACGAACTTAAGGGTTTATTTAATGTCCACATTCTGAACCATCAATCCAAAATACCTTTTAAAAATTTATATGCTTCGCCTAAAACATTAGGCGTTGACCGTATTGCCCTAGCCACTGCAGGCTATTCGCATAATCCAAATGATAACACATTGGTCATTGATGCTGGCACATGTTTGACTTATGATATGATAACTAGTCAAGGACACTATTTGGGAGGGGCCATTTCCCCCGGTTTAAAGATGCGATATAGCGCTTTAAATGAACAAACTTCAAAACTCCCTTTATTAGCGGTTGAAAATCCCGTCGAATTGATTGGCAATAGCACCGAAGCTAGCATTCACAGTGGTGTTGTTAATGGTATTTGTTCCGAAATTGATGGGATAATTGAGCAATATTCATCTAGATTTGAAGATTTAACAGTTATTTTAACAGGAGGCGATGCCCAATTTTTGTCTAAACGATTAAAAAATACCATATTTGCCCATTCCAAATTTCTACTAATAGGATTAAATTATTTGCTGGACTACAACAAGCGTTAAATGATCAAGAAAATTGTTATTGCAATAGTGTGCTTCGCCGCAACTGGCCTGTATGCTCAAAATAGTTCTGTTTCACCTTACTCTTATTTTGGAATCGGCGACTTACAACCCGAAGGAACAATAGAAAATCAAATGATGGGTGGTATTGGTATGTTTGCCGATAGTATTCATATAAATTTGAAAAATCCTGCTGCCTTGAGTAAAATGGGAGTTCAGTTCGGTGAGGATTTTGGCAATACTACATATACTTTCGGGTTATCCCATAATAGGTTAAGTCTTGAAAACAATACGGAAAGTCAGAGAAGTTCTGTTACCAAAGTTGAATATTTGTCTCTAGCAATGGCTATTAAGAAAGGTTTTGGTATTGGTTTTGGTATATTGCCTTATTCATCGGTGGGTTATAATTTGGTTTCTGAGAATCTAAATGATAATGACGTCTTGGTGACCAATATATTTGAAGGAGACGGTGGCTTAAATAAAGTATATTTTTCTCTTGGTTATGAGTTCGCAAAGAATTTGAGTGTTGGAGTAACTTCTAACTTTGTTTTTGGAACTCTGTATTACGATAGGATTCAAAGTATAGAAAATGTACAATTGGGCACTTTTGACAAAAGATCTTCAAAAATAGAAGGAATTGATTTCAACTATGCCCTAAACTATAATCCTACTGTTGATGATAAGTATAATATTTTTGCTTCGGTAAGGGTTAATACACAGGCTAATCTTACTTCTAAGAATAAAATGGCAATAGGTTCCCTTTCTACAACCACAGGGCAGAATGTAGAGCTGACCATTGTTGATTTAGATGCTGTGAATCTTAAAAACACAGAGCTTAAAATACCAACTACCGCTACATTGGGTTTAGGAATTGGTGAACATAGAAAATGGTTCTTGGGTGCCGAGTATAGTTTTCAAGGATTAAGCTCTTTTTCCAATGATTTTATAGAAGAGGATAATGTAGAGTATGAAGATGCTAGTTCTTTTGCTTTTGGCGGGTTTTATATTCCAGACCATTCGGCATTTTCGGGGTATTATAAACAGATAACCTATAGGGCAGGATTACGTATGGATAAAACAGGATTGGTCATAAATAATAAGGAGATTAACGACTTTGGCATAACTTTTGGCTTTGGGTTACCAATGCGCGGAAGTTTCTCTAATCTTAATCTTGGTATAGAGGTGGGGAGAAAAGGAACGAAATATGACAATTTAATTGAGGAGAACTACTTTAAATTTAATTTAGGGCTATCATTGAACGATATTTGGTTCCGTAAGCGAAGAATAAATTAAGAAAAATTTGTACATTAACCCCTTTAAACATATTAATATGAAAACTAAACTTTACTTCACAGCTATAATGCTCTTAGGGTTCATTGGAGTTAGTAATGCACAGGCGCAAAATCAGGAGTGCATGACTAATCTTTCAATCTACGTGGAGCATGCAAAAGTCAAAAACTATGAGGCAGCTTATGCCCCATGGAAAATGGTATATGACAACTGTCCCGATGTAAACTGGGCAAATTTTGCATACGGCGAGAGAATCTTAAAAGACAAAATAAAGAAATCTTCAGGTGCTGATAAAGATGCTAACATTCAGGATTTATTAGCGTTATTTGATAGTAGCAGGAAATATTTTCCTAAAAAAGCATCATTGTCATCTGTTTTAATCGATCAGGTATTGTTGAAGTATGACAACAAGATGATTGCGAATGATGAGATTTATAGTTCTTTTAGCAAAGGTTTTAAAGAAGATCGTGCAAATTTTAAAAACCCAAAGGCCTTATATCTCTATTTCTCTAGTTTGGTTGATTTGCACAAAGCGGGTAGTAAAGAGTTACAAGAAGTTTTTGATGTTTATGATGATGTAACTGAAAAGATTGAAGAGGAGAATATTAAGTTGACAGATAGGATTTCACAATTACTTCCTAAAGAAGAGGCGGGAACGCTAACTTCCAAAGAGAAAAAACAGTTGAAAGCGTCAACAACAAATTCAGAATCTTTTGGTAAGATAGCTGGTAGTATAGATACCAAGCTGGGTGATTTGGCAGATTGTGGCAACTTAGTGCCTTTATACCAAAAAAGCTTTGAAGCTAAGAAGAATGATGTTGATTGGGTTAAAAGAGCTGTTGGTAGAATGTTCAACAAAGAATGTACGGACGACCCAATGTTCAGAAAATTGTTCGAGGCCCAAATGGCCCTTGACCCATCAGCTGATGCTTTTGTTTATGGAGGAAACCTAAAACAAAAAGCAGGCGATACCAAAGGAGCAGTGGCAGATTTTAACAAGGCGTTGGAATTGGAAACCGATTCTAGAAAAAGATCAAATATTGCTTATAAGGTTGCTACTATTTTTAGAAGAGGAGGTAAGTCAACAGCAAGAAGTTATGCTCAAAAGGCTATTGATGCAAACCCATCAAACGGAAAAGCTTATTTGTTGATAGCCAATTTATATGCAACAAGTGCTAACCAGTGTGGTGAGACCCCATTTGAGAAACGTGCTATTTACTGGAGAGCGGCTGAAATGGCTAGAAAAGCAGGAAGGGTTGATCCATCATTAAGTGGTAGGGCCAATCAATCTGCGGCTAGTTATTCGGCGAAAGCGCCATCAAAAACAGATATCTTTAACTCGGGAATGGCTGGTAAAACAGTTGCATTTAAATGCTGGGTTGGTGGAAGCGTAAAGGTTCCCAATTTATAGAATGATACAACCCTTTAGATATAATCTAAAAAGCATTGCCTTAGTATTTTTCGGGGCAATGCTTTTTTTTTCTTGTGCCGATAACTACAAAAGGGTTGGCGATGAGGCACTGCCATTGGTTTTTCCGCAGGGTGTTACCCAAAATTTCTCATTAACCTATACTGAGAGTAAAAAGTCTTTGAAAAATGAGGATATTGATACTACTAAGGTGATTTCGGTCTTATCGGGTCCGATTACAGAAAATTTTGACAACCTCGAATTCCCATATCGTACTTTTCCTGAAGGGCTCGTAGTTGATATTTATGACGAGAAAAACAATAAGAATGTGATCAAAGCGGATTATGGCATTAGGTATACGGCAACGAATTTAATAGATTTAAGAGGCAATGTCATTATAGAAACCCATGATGGCAAAATGTTGGAAGCTCCCCAATTATTCTATGATCAAGCCAATGAATGGGTTTTTACACAAAATAAATTTAAATACACCAACCCCGAAGAAGGTACCATAATGGATGGCGAGGGAATGGATTTCAATAAGGATTTCAGTTTTTTAAATGCACATAAAACCTATGGTCTCATGACCATTAAAGAAGATATTAATGATTAAGATATTGAGATATACCGAGTATCTTTACTTGGCAGTTGCTTTTTTCTCGCTCTACAGAATTTATACAGATTGGAATATAGATCGTCAAAGCACCTATTTGTTTATGTTCTTTGCTGTAGTTTCAATTGGGATGTTCGCTTTTCGAAGAAACTATAGGAAAAAGTTCGAGCAAAGAAAAAAGGATAACGAACAATAAAAGTGGATACATCCATCATCATTATAATACTATCCTTAGTATTTTCAGCCTTCTTTTCGGGCATGGAGATAGCTTTCATATCGGCTAATAAAATCCATATTGAGATTGAAAAAAAGCAAGATGATTTTTTGGCCAAAGTACTATCTCGCCTAACGAAAAGACCTTCAAAGTTTATAGCCACGATGCTTATTGGAAACAATATTTCATTGGTGATCTATGGTCTTTTTATGGGCGAATTGCTGATGAACTGGTTTTTGGGGATGCTTCCTGCCAATAATAGTTTTGTGGATCTGATGTTGACCGATTTTAGTTTGCTGACCCAAACTATAATCTCAACCTTGATTATTTTGATTACAGCAGAATTCTTACCAAAGGTTTTGTTTCAAATCTATGCCAATAGCTTATTAAAGTTACTTGCTGTTCCTGCCTATTTCTTTTATTTGT
>CAZYQR010000115.1:0-7630 GCA_964649755.1 uncultured Maribacter sp.
TGGCGTCCGCACCTCGCGTCTCGTCGATAATCAGAACGATGCATTTCACCATATAAATTGAGGTCTTTGGCAATTTCCCTGTTAAAAACCTTTAAAGCACAACCATTATCCTTTATATCAAGTTTGGTAACCCTTCGCACTAAAAAATTTGCAATTTTCGAGGGAACCTTTTTTACTAAGGAATCTTTTCTTTTTTGGCGAATCCCAGTAACTACATCATACTCATCGTTAACTGCATGTTCAAGCATTTGCGGAATATCGCTTGGGTCATTCTGCAAATCCCCATCCATGGTAATAATAAATTCTCCTTCAGCATAATCCAATCCCGCTGCCAAAGCCAAACTCTGCCCGTAATTCTTTTTCAGTTCAATGAGATGCACCTTGTTATCGTCCATATTTTTAATCACTTTACGTGTATTATCCGTAGAGAAATCATCGATATAGATTATTTGGTAATTATAACCAAGAAGGCTTTCATGAATCTTTTGGGTCAATAAAACTGCATTTTCCTCTTCGTTGTATAAAGGAACAACAATAGAAAGTAAGGCATCTGTAATAGGGTGCATTCAGTTATTTTTGGTGGGGCAAAGGTATATTTTTTATTGTTATGCTTTTACCCCAGAAGTCTGGAAATATTTTTGGCTAAGATGTACTCGGCGATGTAAAATCCTATTTGTTGATAGGTACCTTTATTTTGGTTTGATCCCAGGAAAGAGCAAGATACAACTGTTCGCCATCCTCAAAACCAATATTCAATTTTTCCTGAACATTGGCCATTTGTTCCGTTGGAACATCTACGCTTACCACATCCGCTTCCTGATTTCTGGTGGTTTTTTTACCCCCACTTAAAATCGTTACACCCCAATCAGGAACCTCTTTATTGAATATAACCCCCCAACTATCCTTTCCAGGTTTGGTCCAAAAGGAATAGGTTCCGGCCGGAAGATTTTTATCAATTATCTTAATATCAGAGCCAGTCGTGAATGTTGTTGGCTCGTTTGCACCAGTACGCCATACAACATCATAGGGAACCAATTCCCCAAATATGACCCTATCCTTTTTTGAGGGACTTGAATAATTAACCGAAAGGTCCATTCCGTTTTTAGTATAGGTATTGGTTACTTGTGGACTATGTTTTTTAGTTTGTTCTTGCATATACGGCATACCAACAAACATGATCAAAGCAATCAGAGCAACTACTACGAGCAAAATCCATTTTAATTTTTTCATCTTCAGATTTTTATGGTTGTTCGCACTAAGTTACTAAATCAAATTTAAAGACAGATGCATTGCGATAGGTTTCCCCAGGCCTTAGAACACTACTGGGAAAATGATCATGATTGGGTGCATCGGGAAAATTTTGGGTTTCAAAACAAATGGCAGGGAGAGCAGTTGGAGTATAAACTACCATTCCCCTTTGGTTAGTGCTAACTTCCATTGATATTCCTGATTTTTTGGATGATAACATAGCAGCGAAACTGCTATGGTCATCTGTGGTAAACGGAGTGTCTAAGCGAGTGAGTCCTATTTGTTGTTCTGAGAGGAAATCATATTTTGTGCCCACAGCAGGTGTCAATTTGCCAGTGGGCAATAGATTTTTTTTGGTCTCAACAACTTCTGGACAATTCAATTTTAAGTAATAATGATCTATGATATTCTCTGTATCCAACTTAAAATAAGAATGGTTGGTCAAATTGACCACAGTGGTCAAATCAGTTGTTGCCTCATGAATGATGTGTAACTCATTATTGCTGATTTTATAGGTAACCGTTGCTTTTAGATTACCTGGGTAACCCTCCTCTAAATGCTTGCTTAAATAAGAAAGGCGGACATAAGGTTCATCACCATGGTTCACTTCCTCTATCGTCCAATATTTTTTGCCAAAACCTTCTTTTCCTCCGTGCAAATGAATGCCTCCTTCAGTGTACAAAGAATAGTTCTTTCGATCTAGCGTAAAACCACCATTTGAAATACGTCCGGCATATCTGCCAACACAAGCGCCTAAACTTATAGTATCAGCGGGGTATTCACTGGGGTAGTCATAACCAACAACGACATTGGTGTATCTTCCTTCATTATCTTTTACCAATAATTTTTGGATGATGGCGCCATAATCCAGAACTATCAGGGTAATGAATGGGCTGCTTATTGTAACTTGTTTCAAGGAAATGGAATTATTTGATCATAAAATTAATCGTTTTTTGCAACATTGACATATTTATATCGTCCTTAGAAAAACAAAACAACTTAAACCAACAACGAAACTGGCTAATGTTTCAAATTGACGTAGTAGAACAATGCAAGGCCAACGACCGAAAGGCCCAAATGCAGCTTTACAAGCAGTACTGTGAAGGTATGTTCTGTGTGGCTATGAGATATGTTCAAAATTCGGATGATGCTGAAGATGTTATTCAAGAATCGTTTATTAAGGCCTTTCAAAAAATACATCAATTTAAGGGAGAAGTGACCTTTGGGGCTTGGTTAAAAAGAATAGTCATTAATAAGAGCATTGATTTTTTAAAAGCTAGAAAGCAAAGGTTGGTCGAGTTGGATGAAAATTATTTGCATTTGGCAGAAGATGAAGATTGGACGGTTGAACAGGATATTACAATTGATCAGGTGAAATTGGCAATTGGTCAGTTACCAGAAAAGTATAAATATGTGGTCATGATGTTTTTGATTGAAGGTTTTGACCACCGGGAAATCTCACAAGTATTGAAGTTGACAGAAACAACAAGTAGAACAAGATTATTACGCGGAAAAAGCTATTTAAAAGAATTGTTAAAAGAGAAAGCATATGGCACGGGATCTTAGAAAATTATTCGAAGAGGAACAGAAAGAGGAGCAGTTCGTAATGAACGGGGGACATGAAAAGCGATTCATGGATCTTCTAAAGAAAGAACTTCCACAGCAAAAGAAATCATCATTCTTTATACTAAAAATTGCAGCTTCTATTCTTTTGTTGGCTAGCATTGGCACTATCTTTTTTATGAACAGGGAAGACGTAGGTATTAAAACGACCGTAGTTGATAAAAATCCAGGGATAGAAACCAAGCCAGGTATTTCCTTGGGAGATCTTTCACCAGATTTAAAAAAGGTGGAGAACTATTATGTAGCTAATATTAATCTTGAGCTTTCGAAATTAAATATCTCCGGAGACAATAAAGATCTGGTTGATAGCTATATGGAGCGTTTGACCGAATTGAACGTTGAATATAAAAAATTAAATGAAGAACTTAATCAGGTAGGTCCCAATGACCAAACTATATCTGCACTTATAAAGAATTTGCAATTGCGATTGCAATTATTACAGAAATTAAAAGAGAAGTTAAACGAAGTAAAATCATCAAAAAGCGAACAGTATGAAACTAATGCGGTTTAAATTAATCACAATGATCGTATCCCTAATGGTAGTTGGGGTTTACGGTCAAAAACAGAGCAAGACATTTAATGAGGTATTCAATGTAAACGCCGAAACGGTCCTTGATATCAATACTAGCAATGCCGATATTGAATTTGAGACTTGGGACAAGAACCAAATTGCCGTTGAGGCAACAATAGAGCTTGATGGTGCGAGTTCCGAAGAGGCGGCGGAATACTTCGAAAAAGGAGGTATCGAAATTGTAGGTAATAGCAAGAAGGTCGAAATTACCACAGGGGTTGAAAATTCTTGGTCCTTTAATTATACTACAGGAGGGCTGCATAATTTGAATATTGAAATACCAAATTTTCATTTTGAAATGCCGGAGATACCTGAGATACCTGAGCTGGCAGAAATGCATTTAGAAGAGCTAATTATAGATTTGTCCGATATGCCAATACCACCTGTTCCTGCAGTTGAGTTTGATTATGAAGCCTATAAAAAGGATGGCGAGAAGTATCTAAAAAAATGGCAAAAGAAATTCGATAAGGGTTTTGGTGAGGAATATCAGCAGAAAATGGAAGCATGGAGTGCCAAAATGGAAGTCAAACACGAGGCCATGGAAAAACGTCACGAAGAAATGGGACAACGACATGAAGAAATGATGGAAAAAAAATTGGAGGCCCAAGAAAAACGTCTGGAGGCCCAAGCTGAAGCAATGGAAAAACGTATGGAGGCCCAAGCTGAAGTAATGGAACAACGTACAGAAGCTATGGAACAACGTGCAGAAGAAATGGCAAAGAAAAGAGAAAAGTTATTTGAGGAGCGGGAAAATCACGAAAATGATTCCAATATTTTTTATTATTCATCAGAAGGGGAAAACAAGAAATTCAAAATTAAAAAGACGATAAAAATCAAAATGCCCAAAGGCACTAAGATTAAAATGAATGTACGCCATGGCGAGGTTAAATTAGCTGGGAATACCAAAAACATCAATGCTAGATTATCGTATTCCACTTTATTGGCAGCGACTATTGATGGAGATCAAACCACCATAAAAACTTCATATTCTCCTGTAAGTGTCCAAAAATGGAATCATGGATTACTACAGGCCGACTATTCAGAAAATGTAGATTTAGATGAGGTGCTCAACTTACGGTTGAGCACTACATCTTCGGATGTTACCATAAATAAACTTTTAGAAAGTGTAATCATAAACAACAAAATGGGACCACTGAAGATCAATTCGGTTTCCAAGAATTTTAAGGAAATGGATATATCACTCCAAAATGCCGAATTGACCTGTGATTTGCCAGAAACAGCTTTTAGTATTGAGATTAACGGGACAATGTCAGAATTAACCACTCCGGCTGCTTTGAAATTGGATAGAACCAAGGATAATAGTACTACTGTCCATACTGGGTATAACCTCAATAACAAAAGTGGTAAGTCTATCGTGATTAATTCAAAATATAGCGAAGTAGTTTTAAAAGATTAGTTATTCGATTAATGTAATGTCCCAAATAAATATTTCCTTGCCTGTTATTTTCTTCCTTCAATCAAATATCGATTTTCCATCTAGTGTTCTTATATATTAGGAAGTGATTTCCACTGTACAATCTCATCATTATACATGGCATCTAATCCCATTTGTACGCAAATAGCGGCATTGGCACCTGTAGTGATATTTGAGATAGGTTCAGTGTTATTAACTATACTTTCCCTAAAGTCGCGTAAGGCTTGTTTGCTGGGGTCTTCATGATCAATATTCAAGGGGTAACCTTTGCCTTCATCCCATTTTACGGTGGCTCCTGATACTCCGTCAACCTCGCCCATTTCCTTGTTTTTCTTCCCTTCTGGATAAAACCACGCTTTTACATAATCTAGGATAATGGTGCCTTTATCACCCATGACCTTAATTTTATAGTCATCCATTGAATTACTGGTCAAACAAGTGAATTTGGCCTTTACACCGTTGGGATAGTTATAAAGAAGATGAATGTTGTCGTACGTTTCACGACCATCTTTCCAATAATCGATTCCGCCCATACCCATTACCTTGTCAGGAGTGGATTCGGTTACCCAATTCGCAAAATCAATTTGGTGAGAGCAGAGCTCGGCAGCCAGACCTCCCGAAAATTCCTTATACATTCGCCAATTGATAGCACGTTCCAATTCTGGACTGGGAACGGGTCTTCGCCAGTTTCCATTCCTGTTCCATTGGCATTCAAAAGCTGTTATCTTCCCAATAGTCCCATTTTTAATCATGCTTACGACATGCGTATATAATCGTGAACTGTGATATTGGTGCCCCGTCTGGAAAATTTTACTAGAAGATTTGACTTTTGCGGTTAAATGCTGAATGCCATCATAACCCTTTGCCATGGTTTTTTCGCAGTATACGTGTTTGCCGGCATCCAAGGCATCCATTGCAATTTTTGAATGGGTATTCAAAGGTGTTGAAATCAAGACTGCATCAATATCTGGGTTGTCCAATAATTTTCTATAATCTTTATATCCCTGGGCTTTTCCTTCAACCTTACTCAGTCCGTTTTCTAAACGAAAAGGTAACGTATCACAACAGGCAATCACATTGAATTTATCGATTTGATTGATAAAAGGCGTTAATCCTGAACCTCGATCTCCCGTGCCAATTACTCCAATATTTACAGTATCATTGGCGCCATTGAAACTATTAATGTTTCCTAAGACTGATGTTGAGGTGGCAACTGCTGCGGTCGCCAAACTACTTTTTACTACAAATTCCCTTCGTTTCATATTTACAATTTTGGTTCCCAACCTTTTTGGTATTCCCTTTTTTAGTTTTGCATTGCTTTTTCGTAGTCCAAAACCTTCCCTTTTTGCGACAATCCAATAAGTGTTTTCTTGTCGAAGATCTCTAACCAAGGACTGTCGTCTTTTTCTGTGTTGGATTAGCTGAAAAAGAATAGTCCTGTCAATAAGTAAAGAAGATTAAAGCAATTAGTTTTTAATCTTTTTATTGGATGTTATGAATTAAGCTACTAAAGATAATCGCTAAAGTTCAAATATGAAAAAAAGCGACCAATTAAAGTCGCTTTTATAGTTTAAGTCATAAAATGATAGCTGCCTAATGTCCTCCTTTTTTCATAAGCTCAGGGTATTTAGACTGAAATCTTTTATACCTGGGAATTGAAATATTTATGATATACGGATTGTTCGGATTCAATTTTTCATAATCCTGATGGTAATCCTCTGCATCATAAAATTTGACGAATTTTTCTACTTGGGTAACAATGGGACTGTTATAGCCCCCGTCTTTTGTTAGTTGCGCAATGTAGTCTTCAATTATCTTTTTCTCATTCTCATTGGTATAAAATGCAATAGAACGATATTGTGCACCACGGTCAGGTCCTTGTCGGTTTAATGTTGTTGGGTCATGCGAACCAAAGAATACTTTTACAAGGGTTGCAAAGTCGACCTCTTTGGAATCATAATATACTTTCACAGCTTCAGCATGACTGGTTAATCCCCGGCCAACCTGTTCGTAAGTAGGGTTATTTTCAGTACCTCCAGAATAGCCAGAGATTACTTCTTTTACGCCAATTATGTCCTCATAGATGGCTTCAACGCACCAAAAACAACCACTGGCGAAGTAGGCGACCTCATATTTTTGTAGCTCTATCTGCGACAGTTTAGCCCTTTTTTGATGCTGGACTTCTGAACTTACCTGGTTCTTTTTCTTTGTGTTGGATTCGCAATGGGTGGAGAACAAGATGGATACTACCAAAAAGAGAATTTTAAATACTTTCATTTTTTAATTTTAAATGTAGGTAGTAAACAAGTATTACTACTTACAGTTATTGACGTTAATTTTCTTAATTCTGAACTTAAAAGTCATATTGCTAGTTTCGGTCATGAATTCTAAATACAAAGGATATTTGCATTATATAAGTGTCAGACCAAATGAAAACTTCTCAAATACGTTTTCGATGCCTCGAAATCACATGGTTTTCTAACTGTATATTTTTTCGACAACGGCCGTTAAAACATAAAGTTAAAGAACTAACAACACATATTTAATAACTATATCTAAATATTTTAAAAAGTAAATGCTCTAAAGTGATGCTTTTTATTGAATTTATCAATTAAATATCTCGATAAAAAACACATACTATCGGTGAGGTGTTTTAGGGTAGCGTTACGTTCATCGAGCATTTTTTGCACTTTATCCGGATTTCTGTCAGTTACCGAAAAATAAGGGGTTTTGAACGTTTTACGACCCTGTAG
>CAZYQR010000116.1:0-7627 GCA_964649755.1 uncultured Maribacter sp.
ATTGCCTATTGCAATGCCTTTTTTGTTATGTTCTTTTTAGGCTACGCTATTGGGGGTTTTGCCACAGAAGATTTTTTTACAGGACATACTTTGAACAATTTTATGAAGCAACCGCCAAAAAAAGCGACTAAAATATAAATAAGTTATCAAAAAGGCATTGCAATAGGCAATGCCTTTTTTTATTGTTGAATTTTAAAAATAAACGATTCCAAAGGTTCAATTTCAATCTTCATTATTCCATTTCCATCTTTAACTTCCAACGAAGAATTTTTCTGGTTATATAACTGCTCTACAGTTTCATAGGAGCCTTCTTTTAATCCCCAATTATTGATTATATCCTTCGGGATTTTCAGTTCAAACGTATAGTTCTCATTCGAATCAAAATTAGCTAACACAATCAATTTTTCGTTTTTAGACCAGCGCACATAGGACAGCACACGATGATTATAATTCTCTGTATGATCCCGATTATAATAATGAATATCCTGATAATTACCCATTAGGGCATCGCTATTTATTGTAAAGTTGAGTAGCCTTTTATAAAAATCCCGCAGCTCTTTTTCTTCTTTGGAAAGTTGGCCACCATCAAATTTTTTATCATTTACCCAGCGCTGAAGGTGCGGAACACCGATATAATCAAAAATGGAGGTACGTGTTGGTTGTCCAAATCCTGCATTTTCATTTCCAGGCTCCCCTACTTCTTGCCCAAAATATATCATAGTTGGCGATGTACTCATTGTGGCTGAAATTACCATAGCCGGTTTTCCCTTTTTTGCATCACCAACAAAATCGTGACTTGCAATTCGTTGCTCGTCATGATTCTCAAGAAAATGAAGCATGTGGTGCTCAATATCCTTCAAATTTTTCTTTACTACCGGGATATGGTCTGTCCAGCCATGACCCTGCATAATATGCTTTAGGGAATCGTACATCTCAACTTTATCGTAGAGATAGTCCATTTTTCCCTTATGAATATAATCACGATACAATTGTGGGTTATATACTTCGGCCAAAAGAAAGGCATCAACGTTTTTCATTTTGATGCTGGAATTCATATAGCTCCAAAATTCCACAGGCACCATTTCAGCCATATCAAACCGGAAGCCGTCAACTCCCATTGCTATCCAATATAGGGCAATGTCCTTGAATTTTTTCCAAGAATCAGGAACCTGTTTGGTTGACCAAAAAGCATAATGTTCTTTAAAGTCCTTTTTATCAAACTCATTTGGCAGCACATCAAAATCATACGAACCATCTGGTCTAACACCATAATTCACTTTTACAGTTTCATACCAATCGTTCATATTGGGTTGTGCCAAGCGAGAACCATTACCTGTCCATTTTGCAGGAGTCTCTTCAAACTTTCCATCTGCCAAAGGGTGTGATATGCCTCCCAGCGGCAAATATCCGTTTTGCCATTCAGGAACCTGGAACGCCTCATTTGGAATGTAATAGAAATTATTATCCCGCAGGTACTCAACAGTGTTGTCATCATTTGCACCAAAAGGAGCTAGACCCTCTGGAGTTGATTTTCCTTCATAATTTCTGGCTACATGATTTGGGACAATATCAATCAATAATTTGAGTCCGGCTTTATGGGTACGATCTATCAAACTCTTAAACTCGGTTAATCTTAACTCAGGGTTATTGGCTAAATCAGGATTCACATTATAGTAGTCCTTAACGGCATACGGTGACCCAGCTCTACCTTTTACAATATCGGGATCGTCATTTGAAATTCCATAGGCAGTATAATCCGCGATAACATCATGGTGTGGAACACCGGTATACCAGATATATGTAACTCCCAAATCCTTGATTTCCTTAAGCGCCTTATCAGAGAAATCAGAAAACTTTCCGACCCCGTTTTCCTCAATCGTACCCCAAGATTTGTTGGTAGTATTTGTATTCCCAAAAAGTCTGGGAAACACCTGATAAATTACATCTTTTTTCTTTTTCTTTGATTCGGATGACATGGGTTGATTTTCTTTATTGGTAGTACAACCATGAATTAACAAGATTGCAAAAATTAAGGGATAGCTTCTAAAATTATTCATTCTAGGCTGAAATTTCCTCATGAGGCCTTAATTCTAGCCGTTGACCATTCAAACGAATTGACATTTGCTCGCTACCTTCTAATTTAAACTTTGTTTCTTCTTTAGTTACTATAACCTTTAATATTCTATTTCTGAAGTTTATTTTAAACGAATAAGACTTCCACCCCTTCGGTATTCTGGGCGTAAATGATAATTTATCTTCTAGAATCCTAAGACCTCCAAAACCTTCAACAATACTCATCCAGGTTCCTGCCATGGATGTTATATGAAGCCCCTCTTCAACTTCCTTATTGTAATCATCAAGATCTAATCTTGAGGTCCGTAGATAAAATTTGTATGCCAGTTCCATTCTATCCAATTTTGCAGCCTGTATACTATGCACACATGGTGAAAGCGAAGATTCATGCACTGTAAAAGGTTCGTAAAAATCGAAATGTCTCTGCAACTCCTCTAGCGTAAAATGATCCTCAAAAAGATAGAAGCCTTGGAGTATATCTGCTTGTTTAATATAGGGCGAACGTAGAATACGATCCCAACTCCATTTTTGATTGATTGGGCGTTGTGATTTATCCAAATTATCAACCGTAATTAGCTCCTTGTCCAAAAAGTTGTCTTGTTGTAAATAAACATCGTATTTCTCCGAGAATGGGAAATACATATTTGCAGCAACATCCTTCCATTGATCAGTCTCGTTCGATGTCAAGTTAGTATAGCCAATTATACGTGCATAATCATCAGGATAACCATCATTTACCTTTTGAAGTTGCTCCATGGTGTAATCAATGCACCATTTGGCCAGATAATTTGTATACCAGTTGTTGTTTACGTTGTTTTCATATTCATTGGGACCGGTGACACCTAGAATTACAAACTTTTCCTTGCTTTCTGAATAATTCGCTCTTTGATGCCAAAAACGTGCTATACCAATTAAAACTTCCATTCCCATTTCAGGTATATAGGAATAATCCCCAGTAAAACGGTAGTAATTATAAATAGCAAAGGCTATTGCTCCATTCCTGTGTATTTCCTCAAAAGTGATTTCCCATTCATTATGGCATTCTTCACCATTCATGGTAACCATTGGGTAAAGGGCCGCGCCATTACTAAAGCCTAACTTCTGGGCATTCTCAATGGCCTTTTCCAAATGCTCATAACGATACTTTAATAAACTCCTTGCTACTTTATGATCTTTGGTCGCCATATAAAATGGTATACAATAGGCTTCGGTATCCCAATACGTACTGCCCCCATATTTCTCCCCGGTAAAACCTTTTGGACCAATATTCAATCTGGAATCCTTTCCTAAATAGGTTTGATTCAATTGAAATATATTAAAACGGATACCTTGTTGCGCTTTCACATCGCCCTCTATGGCAATATCACTCATTTGCCAAATGGTATCCCAAGCCTTCTTCTGAATATCCAATAAAGCTTCAAAGCCCATTTCGCTGGCTTTTGACATCACTGAATCCGCAGCTTTTATCAATTCTTTCGCCTTGTGATTGGTAGATACCGTATATCCCCCGAACTTATGCAAAGACAAGGTTTCGCCCTTTTTTACTTTATGGGAATATGAATGACCAACCAATGTTTCCTCTATTGTTTCTGGCGGAATACTTTCGATTTTTTTTCCTTCATGAAATAATTGGGCCTCCATAAAAGTACAGGTCTTAAAATTCGTCTTCATGGTATGGGCCTCAATATATGCCCTTCTGCCTTTTGAAGTTACCGAAGTGGTATTCCAAAACTTATCATCCCAATTGCTGTCCTCATTGGTAATGCCACTATCCAGATAAGGAATAAAAGTTATTTCAGCATCGGCATTAACAACTTCAATATCGTATTTGATTGCTCCTAATTCATCCAAATCAAGGCTTAAAAATCGCATGATTTTTGCTTTTATGCTTATTCCATTTGGCATGGAGGCAGAAAAACTTCGCTGATACCACCCTTCTTTCATATTCAACTCTCTACGGAATTCGTCTACACGGGAACATTTAAACAAATCAAGAGTTTCACCATCTACCAAAACATTTATACCAATCCAGTTTGGTGCATTCAAAACTTTGGCGAAATATTCTGGATACCCATTTTTCCACCAACCAACTCTGGTTTTATCTGGATAATATACCCCAGCAATATAGCTACCTTGAAATGTAGGTCCGGAATAGGACTCCTCAAAATTGGCTCGCTGTCCCATGGCCCCATTACCAATACTAAATAGGCTTTCAGAGGATTTTACCATTTCTTGGTCAAATCCTTCTTCTATGATTGACCAATTGTCTGCTTTTATATAATCTTGATTCATTTATTGTTCAGTAATTTTTTGATAAAACTCAAATCTATTTCCGTGAAGTCATTAAAATTAAAATTCGCTTCCTTCAATGTTTTTTCCTCGCCAATTCCTATGCTGGTCATTTTTGCATTGTTTGCAGCTTCAATACCCGCGAGTGCATCTTCAAATACGATGCAGTTTTCAGGTGCAATTTTCATATTTTTAGCTGCAATTAAAAATACCTCCGGGTCTGGTTTGGCCTTTGTTACATTATTCCCGTCGACGATAAAATCAAAATACCCTAATAATTTTACCTTTTTTAAAATAGGTTTGGCATTTTTACTGGCCGAACCTAAAGCTATCTGAATATTATTTTCTTTCAGAAATTTTAGGATCTTTGGTACATCAGGTAAAATCTCTGACTCATCCATTTTATCAATATAGGCCAAATAGTCCTCGTTTTTTTCAACCATCCAAGTATCAAATTGTTCCTGTGTCGCTTTGATGTCCCCAATTTCCAATAAAATTTCCAAACACCTTTTCCTGCTCACTCCCTTAAAAAGCTCATTTTGTTCAATGGTAAATTCAAATCCCAATTCATTCGCAAGTTTTTTCCATGCTAGGTAATGATACTTAGCGGTATCAACAATAACACCATCCAAATCAAAAATAAATCCCACTTTGTGCATTAATCGATTTTTTAATTAGTTCATAGTTGAGCCTCTTTCTATAAGCGTGGTCTCTATAACTTCTGTACGGAAAGTTTCTACTTCTTCCTCATCCTCACTTTCGTGTTCTACTTTTTCGATGAGCATTTTCGCAGCGACTTCACCCATTTTTTCTCCATGTTGGGCAATTGAGGTTAATCCTGGATTGGCATATTTTGAAAGAATGCCATCTGTAAAACCAATAAATGAAATATCCTCAGGAATTCTCATACCTTTTTTTTGAACAAGGCTCATACAATGTATCGCGAAAATTTCATTAACACATAAAACCGCATCAATCTCATGATTATTAAAAAACTCTTTTAAGGCATTTTCATCCACATCCATAAATGGTAATTTCAATATTAGGCTTTCATCTACTTCTAAATTACTCGATGAGAGTGCCTCTCTATAACCTGTCTCTCGTGCCTTACTCACACTAAAATAATCCTCAGTAGTAATCAACGCAATTTTTTTTCTGCCGTTTTTAATGAATTTATTTACAGCAAGTAAGGCTGCTTCCTTATCATTGACCAATACTTTGTCGCAATCTATTTCATTGGTTACCCGATCAAACAGCACAAGTGGAATTCCTTGTTCCGTAATTTCCTGTAAATGGCTGAAGTCGTTCTTTTTTTGGGTTTCTGCAGATAAAGACATGATAAAACCATCAACGCTTCCATTGGCCAACATTTCCATATTAATCACTTCCTTATCAAAAGACTCATCAGAAACACAGATAATAACATTATAGCCTAGTTTATCTGCATATTGCTCTATACCTCTAAAAACCGTTGTAAAAAAGTGGTGTACAATATCAGGGATAATGACACCAATATTTTTTGTACGCTTATTCTTAAGGCTAATTGCAACATTATTAGGCTTGTAATTGTAGAGTTTGGCAAAGGCCTGTACTTTTTCTTTGGTTTCGGTACTGATTTCATCGCTGTTTTTCAAAGCTTTGGAAACCGTGGAAATAGAGACTCCCAATTCTTTGGCGATATGCTTAAGTGTAATCTTTCTCTTCAAAATCCTATTCTATATTATGTACATTTATATAAATCGAATAAATTATGGCCATTATAATTGGCCTATTTATCAAAGCTTAACATAAAGGTACAATTCAGTAAAAATAAAAACCCTATATTTAAGGATATAGAATTTCCCCACTTTCCTGACAAAATTTTGAGCATTTAATAATTTACAAAGCAATGGATTATTATTGTCATATATATCGTAAGTTATTAACACGAAACCGTTTTCGTGGTATTTAACACTAATATATTTGGATTTTAACATAAATTTTACATATTTTGCGGCCGAATTGAAATTAACTCAACTAAAATTAACTCTTTATGAAGATTACGCTACTAAAAAGCTTTATGCTTGTAGGGGCATTATTGTGCTTAGGATTTGCACAAGCTCAAGAAGTTTCAGGGAATATCTCTGATGCGAATGGCCCCTTGCCAGGAGCCAGTGTTGTGGAAAAAGGCACCACAAATGGAACACAAACAGATTTTGATGGTAATTTCATCATTACTGTAAGTGAAAATGCAACTTTGGTAATCAGCTATATCGGATATAGCACCACTGAAGAAGCAGTTAACGGGAGGTCTACTGTTAATGTAACTCTTGCTGAAGATGCACAAGCATTGGACGAAGTGGTAATTATAGGATATGGTACAACTACTGTTAAGGATGCTACTGGTTCTGTTACCTCAGTAACCGCAAAGGATTTTAATGGTGGTGTTATATCATCTCCGGAACAATTGATCCAAGGTAAAACCGCAGGTGTTAACATTTCACAATCCAGTGGTGAACCAGGAGCCGGTATTTCTGTGAATATTAGAGGTTCAAATTCTGTTCGTGCCAACAACAATCCATTATTTGTTGTAGACGGCGTTCCACTATCAGGGGCCAGCACTTCGCCTAGTGGTAATGCAGGGCAAGGTGACACTGCCGTGAGGAACCCTTTAAATTTCTTGAATCCTTCAGACATTATGAGCATAAGTATCTTAAAAGATGCTTCGGCAACGGCGATTTACGGATCAAGGGGTGCCAATGGGGTCGTCATTATTACTACTAAGAGTGGTAAGGCAGCAGGAGACGGGATAATTGAGTTTTCTACTAGTTTAAGTATTGCAACCCCCGCTGACGATTACGATTTATTGAATCGAAATGAATTTCTAAGTGCCGTAACACAGTTCGGTGGAAATGCTGGAGCTGTTGATTATGGGGCAAATACCAATTGGCAAGATTTTATTACAAGATCAACGGCATCTACCAACAATAACCTGGCTTACTCTCGAAATTATGGCAAGGGGCATGTACGTGCAACTTTTGGGTACCAAAAGCAATTTGGTGTTATAGAAAAAACAGACTTGGAAAGGATTACAGGAAGAATAAATGTCACACAACGGTTTTTGGATGATAAACTAACCTTAAAATTTTCAGGAACAATATCACGTGTAAACGATGAAACGGCACCTTTGAGTGGCACTGCAGGTTTCCGTGGCGATATTTTGGGTGCTTCCTATTCTGCAAACCCAACCTGGCCCACTAGTCCAACTTTTACAGATGGTGGTACG
>CAZYQR010000117.1:0-7617 GCA_964649755.1 uncultured Maribacter sp.
GGCCCGTGTACATCGCGAATTTTTTAGGGATAACCCAGAATTGTTTGATCCGATTATACCAGGAAAGGAATATATGATAGCCTATGAAAAATTTATGCTGGAAAAGTTTGACCTTTTGGGAGCTACCGGTAAGGCAAGCCAATTTGTTTAATAAAATAAAATCTTTATGAGTACTAAATCACATTTACTACAAAAGCCCGATGCTGCTTCTAAAATATATCACAGCGTGACCCCGGAATCGGCACAATGGGAATATCTAAGTTTTGAAGCCCGCGAAATGGAATTGAATGAAACTTGGGAACATGACACGGAAGAAAACGAGATGGTCATTGTTTTGCTCGGAGGAAATTTTGAGGTTTCGAGTAATCATGGTAATTGGAAGACTGTAAACGGACGAAAAGACGTTTTTAGTGGTGTTGCCCATACCTTATACCTTCCTCGAAATTCCCAATTTAAACTTAAGGCAACGAGTAGTGTTTTGGATATTGCCTATGGCTGGTGTAAATCTGAGGAAGATTTTCCTGCCAAATTTGTTACGCCAGAGGAAACACCCGTTGTTATTTTTGGAGGTGATAATGCCACAAGACAATTTAATGATTTAGTTCCTCCAGGGTTCGGCTGTAGTAAAATAGTTTCACGGGAAGTATATACGCCTTCAGGCAATTGGAGTTCCTTTCCTGCTCACAAACATGATGAAAGAAAAGTTGATGATGAGGGAAATGTTTTAGAACCTATTCAAGAAGAGACTTATTTCTACAAATTTGAAAAGCCTGAAGCCTATGCTATTCAACAAGTATATACAAAAGACCGTTCGCTCGACGAAATAGTTCGACCAAGACATAACGATGTGGTCTTAATTCCCAAAGGATTCCATCCGGTTGTTGCAGAACACGGCTTTCATTGTTATTATCTCAATTTTTTGGCGGGAACCGATCAATGTTTGGCCAATACCACCGATCCCGACCATGAATGGATTTACGATTCTTGGTCATCACAAGATGACAGATTACCAATAGTAACCGCAGAAATGAATAAGTAAATAAAATGGCAGACAGGAAATATGACGTTATAACCGTGGGAAGGTCATCAATAGACCTATATTCCCAAGACATTGGATCACCATTCAACGATATTAAGGGGTTTGATGCCTTTGTAGGCGGTTCACCGCTCAATATCGCCGTGGGTTGTGCACGATTGGGAGTTAATGCAAGTTTGCTTACAGGAGTAGGTAATGATAAGGTGGGGGAGTTTATTGTAAATTTTTTGAACAAGGAAGGCGTAAATACGCATTGTATCCCTGTAAAAAACCAATCAAGAAGTAGTGCCGTGGTATTGGGTATAGAACCACCGGATAAATTTCCTTTGGTCTATTATCGTGATAACGCGGCAGATAGTCAAATTTCCATAGACGATGTAATTGAGGCCAATGTGCAGGATTATAAGATACTTCTGATCAACGGAACGGCATTAAACATAGAACCTAGTAGAAGTGCTACTTTTTTCGCTACAGAAATGGCCGAAAAAAATAATGTTGATGTTGTATTGGACTTGGATTTCAGGGCCGATCAGTGGCATGATTACCGATCCTTTGGCCTAACGGTAAGGGCCATATTGCCTAAAGTTAAAATAGCCATTGGTACAGAGGAAGAAATATTGGCCGCTACTATGAGCAGTGCCTCCCAGGTTACCATAAAAGATCAGCAAATATCAGCACCGGAGATTTCTGGGGATATTGATGCTTCGATAGCACAATTGCTTACCTCAGGAATAGAAATACTCATTGTAAAGCGGGGTGAGGATGGAGCAAGCATATATAAAGCAAATGGCTCACGAGAAGATGTTCCAGGTTTTCCAGTGGAAGTCCTGAACGTCCTTGGTGCCGGGGATGCCTTTGCAAGTGGTTTTCTGTATGGAATATTGCAGGGATGGGATTTGTATAAGTCATGTAGAATGGGTAATGCCAGTGGAGCCCAAGTAGTCACTAAAAAAGGTTGTGCCAATTTTATGCCCACCTTGAAAGAATCATTGGCATTCATAGAAGAGCATAACGGATTTTGATATGAATTGGATTTTGAAATCCAATGGCAGTTGATAAAAATAACAGATTAAACACGATACAGTAAAGCAATTTAAAATGGATATTCTAAAAAATTATATAAACGGTGTTTGGGTAGAAAGCTCGTCAAAAAAGACAATAAACGTGTTGAACCCAGCCAACCAAGAAGTTTTGGCCAAGGTGCCCTTCGGTAATGATACAGCAAAAGATGTTGCAACGGCAACGGAATTTGCGTTTAAGGCGTATAAGGAGTGGAGCAAAGTCCCTGTGATAAAGCGGGTACAGGTGCTTTATAAGTTAAAATCCCTCTTTGAGGAAAACATAACCGAAATAGCCGAAATCATTACAAAGGAATCAGGGAAGACCAAAGGGGAATCTTTTGGGGAAATCCAAAGAGCCATAGAAAATATTGAAGTTGCCTGCGGTACGCCCATGCTTATGGCAGGGGATATAATAGAGGATATTGCAACGGGGGTTGATGAAATGATGATCAGACAACCAGTAGGCGTAACAGCATGTATTACCCCTTTCAACTTCCCGAGCATGATTGTTTTTTGGTTCTTGCCTTATGCCATTGCAACGGGAAACGCCTTTATCGTGAAACCTTCCGAAAAAGTGCCTTTGACCATGATGAAGATTTTTGATTTCATTGATCAACTCGACATTCCCAAAGGATTGGTAAGCTTGGTGCATGGTGGTAAAGAATCTGTTGATGCAATATTAGAGAACCCAACCATTAAAGCCATCAGCTTTGTGGGAAGTACACCTGTGGCAAGGTATATTTATTCAAAAGGGACCGCCAACGGAAAAAGGGTACAGGCACAAGGTGGGGCTAAAAACCCCGTTATTGTATTACCGGATGCCGATATTGAAATGTCTTCCAAAATTATAGCCGATTCAGTGTATGGCTGTGCCGGTCAGCGTTGTTTGGCAGCATCTACCATTATTACGGTGGGAGACGATAAAAGGGAAATCAAGGATGCCATATACGAAACCGTAAAATCAAGAACAACGGGGTATGGCTGGGACGATGGGGTTAGTATGGGCCCGGTCATTACCCCAGAAAGTAAAAGCAGAATAACAGGTTTGATCCAAAAAGGATTGGATGAAGGTGCAACGGCCTTGTTAGATGGTAGAAATACCTCGGTTTCAGGTTATGAAAAAGGTAACTTTCTTTCACCTACGATCCTGGAGAATGTGGCCTTGGACAAGGATTTGATCAAAACAGAGATTTTTGGCCCTGTTATGAGTCTTATTTCAATGAACAATATTGAGGAGGCCTTACAATTTGTAAATAGCGGAAATTATGGTAATATGGCCTGTTTGTTTACAAGTAGCGGGGCCAGTGCCCGAAAGTTTAGAAATGAGGCCGATGCGGGAAATATTGGTATCAATATTGGAGTAGCAGCTCCTATGGCTCAATTTCCCTTCAGTGGTTGGAAAGATAGTTTCTTCGGAGACCTTCACGGTCAAGGAAAACACGCCATAGAGTTTTTCACCCAAACAAAAGTAATTATAGAACGATGGCCGAATATTTGGTCTCGTAAATTTTAATAGGATTTTATGATCAAGATAGCCAATGCTCCTTGCTCATGGGGAGCCTTAGAATTTGATTTGGAAGAAAAATCGGAGGAAATCGGTTTTGAACAGGTATTGGACGAAATAAAGGAAACCGGTTATATGGGGACAGAACTGGGAGATTGGGGCTATATGCCCACCAATCCAGGAAGATTACGCGAAGAAGTTCACAAAAGAGGACTAGAGTTGTTGGGGGCTTTTGTTCCCGTAGCGCTGGCAGATGTGACTAAACATGATGATGGCGTATCGGCTGCTTTAAAAGTAGCTGGACTAATGCATGCCGCAGGTTACGAAAAAGCATTCATTGTTCTGGCGGATGATAATGGAACCATTCCTGAACGCACCAAAAATGCTGGAAGAATTCGACCTGATATGGGGCTAACCGATACCCAATGGATAGATTATGCCCGAGGTGCCGAAAAAATTGCAAGAGCGGTAAAAGAGGCTTACGGTATTCGAACGGTTTTTCACCATCATTGCGCAGGTTATGTCGAGACCCCGGAGGAAATAGACAAGTTGCTGTCATTGACGGATCCAAAACTTTTGGGATTATGTCTCGACATGGGACACTATGCTTTTGGAGGTGGTAATCCGGTAGATGCACTCAAGGCATACTCCAATAGGATATGGCATGTGCATTTTAAGGATTTTGACCCTGAAATTGCAAAGGCTTCCAAAGCGGTAATTGGGGATTATTTTGACGCCATAAAACGAGGGGTATTTTGCGAGCTTGGCAAAGGTGAGGTAGACTTTGAGGCGATTGTTGCCCTTTTGCATCAATTGAATTATAATGATTGGATAGTTGTGGAACAGGACATATTGCCAGGTATGGGACACCCTAAAATTTGCGCCCAAGCCAATCGGGATTATATAAAAACACTAGGTTTATAAAGAATAAAATACCAATGAAAAAAATAAAATTTGCCGTCGCTGGACTTGGGAGGATAGGGAAAATTCATTTGGAGAACCTACTTCAAATGAACAATGTAAAAGTAATGGCCGTGATGGATCCCATGGAAGAATCCCAGCAATATGCCAGAGACAAGGGCATTGAAAATGTTACGGCTACCTATGAAGGCATGTTAGCTTCTACAGATATTGATGTGGTCGTAATATGTTCCCCTACCGATACCCATGCCGATTATGTGGAGATAGCCGCCAAAGCCGGAAAGCATGTTTTCTGTGAAAAGCCTTTAGATCTTTCTTTGGAACGAGTATTGGAAGTTTTGGAGGTCGTAAAGGATACTAAAATTAAACTAATGATAGGTTTCAATAGAAGGTTCGATAAGGAATTCAAGAAAGTTAAGGACTTGGTCAGTGAAGGAGCCATAGGAGAGCATCATTTAGTGAAGATAACCAGTAGGGATCCAGGGGCACCCCCAGTAAGTTATATTGAAAAATCCGGAGGGTTGTTTTTAGATATGACCATTCACGATTTTGATATGGCCCGCTTTATTGTGGGGAAAGAGGTTGATGAGGTATACGCGAAAGGAGCTGTACTTGTAGATTCGGCAATTGGAGAAGCTGGCGATATCGATACTGCCGTAATTACTTTAACCTACTCTGATGGTACTATGGCCATTATCGATAATAGTCGGGAATCGGCTTATGGATATGATCAAAGAGTGGAAGTGTTCGGTTCCAAGGGTATGGTTAAGGCAGAAAATAATTTGCACGATTCCCATCAATTATTTACAAGTCAAGGAAGCCAAAGGTCCCTTCCGTTACATTTCTTTTTGGAGCGTTATGCGGAAGCCTATAAGAATGAAATGAGCGATTATGTTAAAAGTTTGGAAAATGGCAGTGCGGTCCCGGCAAATGGAAATGATGGGCTTCAATCCTTAAAAATTGGATTGGCGGCAATAAAATCACTTCAGGAAAACAGACCCATCAGGCTTTCAGAAATCAATCAATTTCAGGACATCAAAATGATAAAATGAAAAATTGGGTAGAACAAATAGGAGGACTTTTCAAGCATTTAGAAAACGATAAATCAAAATAAAGATGAAAACAATACGATTGACCGTTGCCCAAGCAGTCATAAAATATTTGAACCAACAATATGTAGAACGTGATGGGCTGGAAAACAAATTTTTTGCAGGTTGTTTTGGTATTTTGGGGCACGGTAATGTTGCAGGTATGGGTCAGGCCATTCAGCAGCAAAATGATTTAAAATTCTATCAATGCCGAAACGAGCAATCCATGGTGCATACTTCTGCCGCTTATGCAAAAATGAAAAATAGGTTAAGCACTTTCGCCTGTATCACTTCAATTGGACCTGGAGCCACAAATATGATTACCGCCGCTGCCGGAGCTACTATAAATCGTTTGCCCGTACTTTTGATTCCTGGCGATATTTTTGCCAGAAGAAACGTTGCACCAGTATTACAACAGTTGGAATCATCAAATTCTCAGGACTTCTCGGTTAATGACTGTTTTAAGCCTATCTCAAAATATTGGGATCGTATCAATAGACCTGAACAAATACTATTTGCCCTTCCAGAGGTTATGAGAGTATTGACCTCACCTTCGGAAACGGGAGCTGTTACCTTGGCAATACCTCAAGATGTACAAGCAGAGGCCTTTGACTACCCAGTAGACTTCTTTGAGAAGAAAACATGGAGAATTATGAGGCAACGACCGGATGTTTCTCAAATAAAAAGAGCAGTTGACCTTATTAAAAAAAGTAAAAAACCTTTGATAATTGCTGGTGGAGGGGCGCATTATAGCGAGGCCCTTGACCTCTTGAAGACTTTTGTCCATAAAACCCACATTCCAGTTGCCGAGACTTTTGCCGGAAAAGGAGCTTTGCGTTATGATGACCCCCATCAATTGGGCGCAGTAGGAGCCACAGGAACGCCGGGCGCCAACAAAATCTCCGAAGAGGCAGATTTGGTCATAGGCCTGGGAACACGTTACAGTGATTTCACTACTGCCTCCAAAACAGCTTTTCAAAACCCCGATGTTGAATTTGTGAACATCAACGTTACCGAATTTGATGCCGCCAAGCATGGTGGCCTTATGTTACAAGGTGATGCGAAAGCCACATTGAAAGAAATACTGGGATTATTGGAGGATTATCAAGTGGACGAGGACTATAGCAAGAGTGTTAGTGAATTCAATCGTACTTGGGAGGAGAAAGTTTCTGAGATATATGATTACAGACATGACAATCTAATGAGCCAAGGTGAAATCATCGGGGCCGTCAATGAATTTGCCGATGATAATGATGTGGTGCTTTGTGCGGCAGGAAGTTTACCCGGTGACTTGCACAAGTTATGGCGGACCAAAAGCAGCAAAAGCTTCCATTTGGAGTATGGCTATTCCTGTATGGGCTATGAAATTGCTGGAGGTCTAGGAGCAAAAATGGCTGATCCAAGCCGTGAAATATATGTTATGGTTGGCGATGGGAGTTATTTGATGTTGTCCCAAGAAATCGTTACCTCCATCCAAGAAAGGTATAAAATGACCATTGTTTTGATAGACAATGATGGCTATAAAAGCATTGGTTCGCTTTCTCGGAGTTTAGGCAGTGAGGGCTATGGTACCCGATATTTGTACCGAAACCCGGATTCCCAAAAGATTGATGGCGATAATGTGGTTTCCAATGCCATTTTGCCCATCAACTTGGCAGATAATGCTCGCAGTTTGGGAGCACATGTGATTGAGTGTACAGATTATGAAAGTCTTACCGAAGCTCTAAAAGAGGCAAAAAAGATTGATAAGACAACGGTTATCTATACCACTTGTGATAGATATCAGGGTACTGACGGCTATGGCTGGTGGGAAGTCCCCATATCAGAAGTGTCCGAAATGGAAACCGTTCAAAAAGCATATGCAGATTCTTTGGAACATAAAAAGAAGCAAAGGTTCCATCACTAATAGTACAATCAGGGGTATTCAAAAGTATGTGTTATTCCTTGTTCAGTTTATAATCAATAGCAACTAAAAACAATCAAACCATGTATACTGCTTTAACTTTT
>CAZYQR010000118.1:0-7562 GCA_964649755.1 uncultured Maribacter sp.
AGTTGCCAAAGCAAAGAAAAAACAACCCCATTTAATTATTTTAGATGTGATGATGCCAGAAATGGATGGTATTGAAGCTTGTGAGATCATTCGTAAAAGTCCAGGTCTAGAGAATACAATTATCACATTCCTTACGGCGCGCGGAGAGGATTATTCGCAAGTAGCTGGTTTTGAGGCTGGTGCTGATGACTATATTACAAAACCTATTAAGCCCAAGGTGTTGGTAAGTAAAGTAAAGGCACTACTTAGAAGACTTAAGGATGATGTCGAGGTTGCAGAAGAGATTTTAAAGGTGGGGGATTTAGTAATTAATCGAGAAGAATACAAAATAGAAAACAAGGGAACCGAAATTATCTTACCTAGAAAAGAATTTGAATTATTGTCATTACTAACTTCAAAACCCAACAAGGTTTTTAAACGTGAAGTTATTCTTGATAAGGTTTGGGGCAATGAGGTTGTTGTAGGAGGGCGAACTATAGATGTGCATATTCGAAAATTACGCGAGAAAATAGGAGACCATCACTTTAAAACGGTAAAGGGCGTAGGCTATAAGTTTGTTCTATAATGGCTATTCGCTTAAAAAAATCTTATAGGTTTGCTTTAAGGTCCGCACTCTTAATCACTTTTGCATCTTCACTTATTTTATTAGGATTACTCTGGTATTTTGATTCGATTAACTGGCTGTTGATCGGGCTATTTGCCTCCTTGGCATTTATACTTTCCTTTACTGTACTACAGATTAGAATTGAGAATTTTATTTATCGCAGGATTAAAAAGATCTATGATGATGTAGCCCTATTGGAATCCTCTACCCTTACTTCTGGCCCTATTACAACAGACATGAAAACGCTCACTGAGGAGATTGAGAAATTTGCCAAAGACAAAAAAATAGAGATTGATACACTTAAGATTCGAGAGGAATACAGAAAGGATTTCCTTGGAAATATATCGCACGAATTAAAGACCCCATTATTTACGGTTCAAGGATATATTTTGACCTTACTTGATGGTGCTTTGGAAAATAAAAATGTACGGAAGAAATATTTACAAAGGGCTAATAAAGGAGTCGAACGTCTTATCTATATTGTCCGTGATTTAGATATGATCACTAAACTTGAAGTTGGTGATTTAAATGTGGAAAGGGTCGATTTTGATATTATTGAACTGATACAGAATGTCTTCGAGTTACTTGAAATGAAATCTGCCAAAAAGAAGATCACATTGTCTTTTGACATGGATTATAAAGATCCCATTTACGTGCATGCCGACCGTGACAAAATTCAGCAGGTTTTGACCAATTTATTGGTTAATTCAATTAAATACGGTCAAGAAGATGGTATTACTGAGGTAAGCGTCGAAAATTTGATAAAAAACAAGGTAATTGTTCGCATAACAGATAATGGGGAAGGTATATCCCAACAACATATTCCCCGATTATTTGAACGCTTCTACAGGGTAGATAAAAGTGGCAGTCGCGATGAAGGTGGTTCTGGTTTGGGGCTATCCATAGTCAAGCATATTATCGAGGTACATGACGAAAAAATCTACGTTGAAAGTGCAGCAGGTGTTGGGTCTGAATTTTCCTTTACTTTGGAAAAAACCAATAGCCAAAACAAGGAAGATTTTAATCTTAGCAATTAGGATTTCATTAGATTTGCCACGGGATTAAATTATATAGTGCTGTGGGAAGCAAAAACAAACTAAAAAGATTCAAGGAGAATGCTACATTTAAAAATGTGGTGCAACCAGATAGACAAGAAATCGAAGAGGATTCATTTTCGTTAAAAGGTAATTGGCATAAACATTTCGGCAACAACAATCCCATAGTATTGGAATTGGGCTGTGGTAAAGGAGAATATACCTTGGGCTTGGCTCGAATGAATTCCAATAAGAATTATATTGGTCTGGATATTAAAGGAGCCCGCTTATGGAGGGGTGCAAAAACAGCTTTAGAGGAGAATAGAGACAATGTAGCCTTTTTAAGAACCCAAATAGAGTTGATAGACCAGATTTTTGATCAAAATGAAGTGTCTGAAATCTGGATTACTTTCCCGGATCCACAAATAAAATATAAGCGAACTAAGCATCGTATGACCAATGAGGTTTTCCTTAAGAAATATGAGCATATATTAATTGATAAAGGATTAGTTCATCTAAAGACCGATAGTGAATTCATGCATGGGTATACTTTAGGACTTTTACATGGTAGTGGTCGCGAAGTACTATATGCGAATCATGATGTGTATAAAAATGAAGGTAGCGCGAAAGAGGTATTGTCCATTCAAACTTTCTATGAAAAACAGTATCTTGACAAGGCAAAACCAATCACCTATATCAAGTTTAGGATAAACTAATACATGGAACACCTACTCATTCTTTTCTTTGCAACTTATTCAGCCGCTTTTATGGCTACTGTACCACCGGGTCTTTTGAACATGAATGCTGCTAAGACCAGTGTAGAAAAGGGCAAATTGAATGGTATAATCTTCAGCTTGGGAGTGTCAACAATGGTTATGTTGCAGGCCGTTATTGCAGTTTATATTTCGAAATATTTGCATAGGAATCCTGATGTGGTTGAAGTACTGCTTAAAATTGCGGTTTTGGTTTTTGCGGTTTTGGCTATTTATTTTTTTATGACCGCAAGAAATAATAAGAAAAAAGTTGTTAAAGTGGTTAAAATAAGTAAGAGGAATAGCTTCTATAAAGGCATGTTATTAACCGCGTTAAATCTATTGACCATCCCTTATTATAGTGGGCTGAATATAATGTGGAATGCATCCGGTTGGATAAAATTTCAAGCTTGGGATATTGTGATTTTTGTATTAGCAGCAGGTTGTGGTACTTTTTCAGTATTGTACATGTACACTATTTATTTCAATAAATTGGAGAACAAGACCAACCGATTTTCGAAGAATTCCAATTATTTCCTAAGCGTATTAATGCTGGTTCTTTTGGCCATAACCATTTATAGGATATTGAATTGATGCGAGAAGACAACAAAAACTTTTTTCAAAAGGTGTATGCAGTGGCCAAGTTAATCCCTTATGGTAGGGTAACGTCTTATGGGGCAATTGCAAAATACCTTGGTGCAGCCAGAAGCGCAAGAATGGTAGGTTGGGCTATGAATGGGGCTCATACTATGCCCGAAATCCCCGCCCATAGGGTCGTTAACAAAATAGGTCTTTTAACAGGCAAGCATCACTTTGATGGGACCAATCTAATGCAGCAACTTTTGGAAAGTGAAGGCATCAAGGTGGTCGATAATCAAATCATTGATTTTGAAAAGCACTTTTGGGATCCATGGAAAGAACTCAATACAGAATCTTAATAATAAAAATATCCTGAAAAGTTCACGAAAAAGTCAAGGTAAAAAGTGTGTTTTCTTTTGATACAACTTGAATACTACCCCCATGCAGCCTCATAATCTGCTTTGAAAGACTCAATCCTATTCCTGTTCCGGTATTTTTAGTAGTAAAAAAAGGAACAAATATTTCATCAATAATTTCTGGAGGTATTCCTGGACCATTATCCCAAACCTGAATGGTTTTTTTACCATTATTATTTACTCCAGCAATGAATCTAATAATTCCGGTTTCCTGATTGTCCAAAGATTGTATGGCGTTCTTTCCCAAATTCAATAGCACCTGCGTAATCTGTTTTTCATCAACGAACAAATCAAGCTCTTTAGGGTCAATTCTTATTTCAATATTAAAATTATTATCGTCTCCTTGAGATCCCAATAATACGCGGACCTTGTCCAGTAGTTTATGGGCAGAAATAACTTCTTTATCCGGTTCAGGTATACTTAAGAAGGTTCGGTATGATTGAACAAAGCTCATTAAATCCTTGCCTTGGTCCTTTATAACTTCTAGACCTTTTACCGTATTCTTAATTTCATGATCTGTAAATTTATTTATGGGGATTAATGAATCACCTTTTCTGAAATATCTAAGTATAGATTCTGAGATTGATGTAATCGGTGTAATTGTGTTCATTATTTCATGTGTAAGAACACGAATTAACTTTACCCATGAATCGGTTTCTTTTTCATCCAGCTCTTTATGGATATCATGGACTATAACCAACAAAAGAGTATCATTTTCTATATTTATTGAAGTGCATTTCAATGCCAAAAGTCTTTTTCCACGTTCGTTACTAAATTCGAAAACAGTGTTCTCAAAAGGTTGAAGTTTTGCAAATAAGTTGTAGAGTTCTTGATCAACCTGTGCCAATTGCTTTACATGGTTAAGCGGCCAATAATTTAAAAGATTTTGCACAGTTGGATTTGCATAAAGAATATGCCCCTTTGTATTTATAGTAAAAACACCCATGTCTGCCTGTCTCAATATTTCTTGATAATATTGTTCCTGGGCCTGTTTCTTTATGTGAATATCTTGAATCATGGCATTGAGCATATTAAGACTATGGTTTAGTTCTTCCAATGACTTTACACTCAATTTTTCAGGGAAGCGAAGCGTAAAGTCCTCGTTCTTAATGGCGTCAAAGAAGTATGCTATTTTCCTATTCGTCTGGTTTATGTACTGAATGGCAAGTACAGTTTGAATAATCAATAAGAAAAGAAAAAACACCGATGCTATGTATTCAGTTTTGAAAAATAAGAAAGCCATTGCAATGGCCGTACTTGTAATAAAAATGATACGCAATATCAACTGTAAATAAATATTTCTGCTCACCATATTATTTACTTTCTTTTTTCAGTTTATTGTAAAGCGTTTGTCTTGAAATCCCCAATTGCTCGGCCGCAGCGCTATAATTACCATTGTTTTTGTCTAAAGCTTTGGCTATCATCAGTTGTTCCATTTCTTCTAAGGTGTCTGGGCCTGAATCCAAAGAAAGGGCTGTATTTAAATTCAAGAGAAAATCATCAGGGGTTAATATATTACCTTCAGAAAGAATCACAGCTCGTTCAAGCGAATGTAATAACTCCCTTATATTACCCGGCCATTTATATGAACTGAGTTTTTCTTCGGCTTTTTGGTTGATTCTCAATTGAGGTTTGCCATATTTGACACTGAATTTTTTTAAGAAAAAATTCGTTAATGTTAATATATCGCCCTCACGTTCCCTTAGGGGTGGGACTTCTATGCTAATTGTATTTATTCTGTAAAGTAGGTCTTCCCTAAAAAGCCCATCTGCCACCATTTTATCCAAATTGCCATTAGTGGCACATATTAAACGAATGTCAACAGGTATTGACTTATTGGAACCTACCCGTACGATTTCTTTATTTTGTATTGCAGATAAAAGTTTTGCTTGGGTCTGGAGCGATATATTCCCGATTTCATCCAAAAATAGGGTACCTCCATTAGCAGCCTCAAATTTACCGGTTCTATCTCCCTTGGCATCTGTAAAAGAGCCTTTTACATGACCAAATAGCTCGCTCTCAAAAAGGCTTTCAGAAATTGAACCCATATCAACAGGAATAAAAACTTCATTATTTCGGGATGATAATTTATGTACTTCTCTGGCTATTAGTTCTTTGCCAGTTCCGTTTTCCCCTGTAATCAAGACATTCACCGTGGTTTTCGCCACTTTGCTTACCAAAGTCAATACAGAATTTAGAGCTTTGGAATTTCCAATAATATATCCCTTTTTGTGATTTATGACCTGCTTAAGGTCGCTTTCCTTTTGCTTGAGTTGGTTAACCTCGTTTTGCGCTTTACGCAACTTATATGCAGATTTCACAGTAGTTAGGAGTCTTTCATTACTCCATGGTTTTAGAATAAAATCAGAGGCTCCTTCCTTGAGTGCCTCTACAGCCAAATCAATTGCACCATAAGCCGTCATCATGATAACCGATATATGTTTTGCTCTTTTTTTGATTTCCCTAAGCCAGTATAATCCTTCATTACCGGTATTTACACCGGCCGAAAAGTTCATATCCAGTAGAATAATATCCAAATCAGATAAGTTGGGATAGCTTGAAATTTGATTTGGATTGGATAGGGTCTCCACACTTTTGAATTCGAACTGAAGTAAGATTTCCAAAGCACTAAGAACACTTTTATTATCATCTACTACTAAGATTTTTGCATCGATCATTTTATAAGCCTAAATATCTTTGATAAAACTACGATTTGGATTTTACAAATAAATCAAAGTGTCCAAAAAATGGACAATATATGTATAATAATTTTACATTCACGTGTTTGGTATTTACAACATCTTAATGTAATGTGTTGATTAATAAAGAGATGTATTTATGGCATGACAATAGCATTCAGTTTGTTACATTTAATTCATATGTATCAAAAAATTAAAATAATCACAATTGCCTTACTACTTACTTGTGTCACTTTGGAGGCCCAGGATAGGTGGTCATTGGATGATTGTATTTCTTATGCGCTTCAGCATAATCTTCAACTTAATGATTATAATTATAATCTGGCATCCAATAACGAAACATATAGACAATCCATTCGAAATGTCTTACCAAATATAAATGCATATTCCGACTATAACATTCAATATGGGCGTTCGGTTGATCCTAATGATAATAGTATTGTAAATACAGACTTTTACTCAAATAATTATACTATTGATTCATCCATTGACTTGTTTCAGGGATTTCAAAAAATAAATGAAATAAAAGCGGCTAGGTTTATGTACGAAGCCACCAAGGAAGAAACTTTGCAACAGAAATATCTATTGGCTTTTCGTGTAATGAGGGCATTTTACGACATTCAATTTTATCAGGGACTTCTTGCTATTTCCAATGAACAACAAGCCGTATCCCAACAAAATTTTGATTTGGTGAAAAAACAAATTGATATAGGCCTTAAGGCCGGAGCAGACCTGTATGAAGCTGAAGCTCTGCTCCTAACGGATAAGTTAAACGTTACCCAAAGCGCAAACAATCTTGCCGCTGCCAAATTAAGATTAATACAAGAAATGAACCTTGTTGATGTAACTGATATTTTTATAAACACACAATTACCCATCAAAAATGAGGTGACTCAAAATGCTGAATTAAGAACGGATTCTGTTTATAATGAAGCCCGAGATTTTATTCCGATTATTAAAGCAAAAATACTTAGGGAGAAAGCGGCAAAAAAGCAGATAGCGGTTGCTCAAGGTTCCTTATATCCTTCATTAAGTCTATTTGGGGGTGTTGGTACAGGTTATTATGAAACCACCAGAGATGATTCCGGAAATACTATTTCATTTAGAGACCAATTTAGGGATAATACTTTTGAGTTCATTGGGGTAGCGTTGAACGTTCCTATTAGCAACGGATGGTCGGGTAGGTCAAGAGTAAAACAACAAAAAATAGCCCATTTACGCGCTAAAAATAATTTGAACATACAAGAACAGGAACTTAAACAAACCATACAACAGTTGGTCCAGGAGTATACCGCCCTTCAAACAGAATTTGAACAAAGCACTCAAAAAATGGAGTCCCAAAACCTTGCTTTTACTATAGCACAGAAAAGATATGAAAAAGGATTAATTAGCGCGTTGGAACTGTTTACGGCCAAGAATCTTTTTGCTAGTTCCCAAAACGAAAATTTGCAAGTACGGTTGCGCGCTGAAGTGAATAA
>CAZYQR010000119.1:0-7499 GCA_964649755.1 uncultured Maribacter sp.
AATGACTTTGATGGTGGTAAAGTGGGTGGCGCCGCACAGCTTTCTGGTGGTTTGGGATTCGCTTATAGATTCTGCGAAAATCTCTCTATCGATTCTGATTGGAGGTATTATGATAATCTTTATTCTGATGTTGGTGCTGTAAAAGACAATTTAAAGTTGCCTTCTTATAATTTATTGGATGCAGGACTTACTTTTAGAGTGCCTTTAGGTGCAGATAAATTAAAGGCCTTAAAAATTAGGGGAAATATCAATAATGTTCTTGATACAGAGTATATCTCTAGATTATCAACAGCGAACTTTGTTGAGTCTGGCGATGAAACTTACGATGGTATCGCAGTTTCTAACCGCGGCTATTTTGGTTGGGGTAGAACTTGGAACCTTACCTTGCGTTATTATTTCTAGACTTTTAGATTTGAATAATTATTGAATATAGAACCCTGACGGTACCGTCAGGGTTTTTTATGCCTAAAAAGTAGTATTTTTAGCAAACCAAAATTTAAAACTACTATGGAAGAACTAGGACTCGCACACCAATGGGCGTTAGAATTGCACTCATATTTAGCTTACGTGGCACTTGCCGTTTTATTTCTGGCTGTAGCCAATGCCATAATGGGCTTGGCAAGTAATAGAGTGTTTACCGCACTTGGGAAAGATTTTCGTCTTAGCCTATTCGCCCTGATCGTTTGTCATTTACAACTTCTGGTAGGTTTGGTGCTTTTTTATGTATCGCCAAGCGGTTTGAGTGCTATACAAGAATTAGGCATGGGAGGAATGAATGCAGCAGCTCGATTATTGGCCGTTGAACACCCTTTTATAAATATAATTGCCCTAATACTGATTACGATTGGTTGGTCTCGACATAAGAAGTTTGTAGAGGGCAAGAAGAAGTTCAAGAGCATTGCCATTTTTTACGGGCTCGGATTGGTGCTTATCTTAAGCCGTATCCCTTGGGGACAATGGTTTAATTAATAAAACTTTATTCTGTGAAATTGCAATTAACGATACCCCAGAATAATTTAGTTGAATTACCCCGAAAGAAAGGAGGGGTCTTTAAACAAAAGTAAATACTGTATATAATCAACGAAATATGAAAAATCTTATCACCTTAACAATTACAATGCTATTGGTTTCAACGACCATTACTTTCGCTCAAGAGCAATCCTTATTTAACGGTGAAGACCTAACAGGGTGGACCATTTATGGCACCGAAAAATGGTATGTAGAAGATGGCCTTTTGGTCTGTGAGAGTGGCCCGGACAAGCAATATGGGTATTTGGCCACCAATGCGCACTACAAAGATTTTACGCTTACGTTGGAGTTTCAACAAGAAGCCAATGGCAACAGTGGTGTTTTTATCCGTTCTACAATAGATGGCACCAAGATAAGTGGCTGGCAAGTAGAGGTTGCGCCTCCAGGACACGATACAGGAGGGGTCTATGAGTCTTATGGCCGTGAATGGTTGATCAAACCGGACCCAGCGAAAGATAGTGTCTTAAAAATGGGCGAATGGAACCAGATGAAAATCCGTCTGAACGGAGATACTTTGACTTCTTGGCTAAATGGCACAGAAATGGTAACTATAACCGATACTAAAATTGGTGCTGGTGAAGGTTCAATTGCCCTTCAAATACATGATGGTGGTGGTATAAAGGTGAAATGGAGAAACATTAAGATTATGACACCCCAGTAAGTTTTAAGGAACAGCTTTTATTAAATACATATAAACAGGAAAATGGTCGCTATACCCTCCTGTATAGCTGCCTCCTGAGTAGGTTCTAAACGGATAGCCCTTGTATTTTCCTTTTTTAGCAAACAAATATGGGGCAGTGAAAACGTTCGCTTTCCAAAATCGATAAGTCCCTCCTTCTTTTTCCAATAAGTTAGCTGTAAAATAGAACTGGTCGAAAAGGTTCCATTTATCACGGTAAGCTAAAGAACCTACACCTTTTTTAAAAAGTTCCTCCATAGGATTAAAAAGGTCATTTTCTTCCAAATTCTTATTCTTACCTATCGTTTTCAAGATTTTCTTGAGACTGTCATCTACAGGGTCATCATTCAAATCGCCCATGCTAATGATTTTTGCTGAATTGTCGATTTTTAAGATAGAATCAATTATTCTTTTATTCAATTTGGCTGCCGCCAATCGGTTAGGTTTACTACGTGCTGCGCCACCACTTCTTGATGGCCAGTGATTAACAATGCAATAGATCTGTTCATCATCCAATATTCCGCCAACCACCAATTGGTCACGGGTATAATCGCGTTCACCATCTTCATTATGTAATAAAAGCCTACGGCTTTGAAAAGTGGTTGGTAAAAAATTTACTTTCTTATAAATAAAAGCTACATCAATACCTCGTTCATCAGGGGAATCGAAATGAATAATACCATAGTCCATTTTTTGCAGCTTAGGATGGCTTACCAAATCTTCCAAAACTTTTTTGTTTTCTATCTCGCAAAGACCAATAATATCTGGAGATGTTTTGGATTCTTTTAATCCAATATGGGAAATAACTTTAGAAATGTTTTCAATCTTTTGCTTATACCTTTCTTGGGTCCAATGATCTTTACCCTCAGGAGTACGGTCATCATCAAAGGTCAGGGAATCGTTTATCGTATCGAACAGATTTTCTACATTATAAAAGGCTACAGCGCGTATTTTATATCGCTTTTGTGCCTGCCCGACAAAGGTTAATAGAAATACAAAAAGAGCTATAGTTTTGATTTTCATTCGATTAATTATTGATTCGCTTCATTTGAATTTGGGTAACCTGCGCAAGTTAAAATCCAAGTCTGCAAGAATTATGCAGTGTGGACAAGTATATTAGATTCGTTATGATGTCAAATAGTCGACTCATATCTGAAAATGCTATGGAACTTTAAACCATATTCCCCTTATGCTTAGAGCTTCTTGTGGCATTGAATCAACTTTGTAAGTATACCTAAATTCAAATGCGTCTTTTTCTTATTTCATTTTTAGTCCTATTCGGTTATCAAACCTTTAATGCACAAGAAATATCGGTCATTTTGGGCAAGGTTTTGGATAGTAGATCAAGAGAACCGCTTTCGAACTGTACCATTTATATCGAAGACACACAGGTTTCGATCAAATTTGGGCCTGAATTGGAATTCAGACCGCCAATTTCGTTATTAGGCGCGCATATTCTGAATATTTCTTCACCCAACTTTATCACCAAAAGAATTCCGATTACATTGGAAAATCAAGTACTGGATTTAGGCATCATTTATCTGGAAAAGGATATTACAATTGAAAAAACAGATAATTTAATTACACTTACTGATTCTGATTTTTCTGATGAGGAAAGTACCTCTGTGAGTTCAGGATTACTACAGGGTACAAGGGATATTTTTCTAAGTAAAGCTGCTTTTGATTTCGGCCAGGCGTTTTTTCGTGTACGAGGATACGATTCCCAAAACGGAAAAGTACTGATTAATGGGATGCCAATGAACAAATTTTTTGATGGCCGGCCTCAATGGAACAATTGGGGAGGTTTGAACGATGTTACAAGAAATCAAGATTATTCACTTGGTCTTGACGCTTCTGACTATACTTTCGGAGGAATTTTGGGAAACACCAATATTGATACCAGACCTTCTGGAATGCGTCCTGGATTTCGATTCTCGACATCGGCTTCTAATAGGACCTATAAAGGACGGGTAATGACAACTTATACCTCACCCAAGCAAGAAAATGGACTAGCATATTCCATTTCTGCCTCACGTAGATGGGCCAATAAAGGATATATTGACGGTACGTTGTATGATGCATATTCCTTATTTGGAGCTCTAGAATATCGTTTTGACACTAAAAATAGTATAGTTGCCACTGCAATATTGGCTTCGAACAGGAGGGGCCGTTCATCAGCGATTACTGAGGAAGTATTTAATTTGGCTGGTAGTAAATACAATCCCTATTGGGGATACCAAAACGGAGATATTCGAAATTCAAGAGAGCGAAAAATTGCAGAGCCGATTGTTCTGCTAAACCATTATTTGGAAACAGATAAATTCAGCTTGAATACGGGTGTTTCGTATCAAACAGGAATCAATTCTAGAAGTAGATTGGGATATTATAATGCACCGAATCCGGACCCTACTTATTATCGCTATTTACCTAGTTTTTATATAAATAGCCCAATTGGCGCAAATTTTATTAGTGCAGATTTGGCGAAACAAGGATTTTTAGAAAAAAAACAAATTTCTTGGGAAGGAATCTATACTGCCAACTCCAATGATAAAGCGGCATATGTTTTATATGATGATACTGTAGAAGATAGTCAGTTCGCTATAAATAGTGTTGGGAACTTGACTATAAATGACCATTTTCAATTTGATTTTGGGTTAAATTATAAAAGTTTGAAATCTGATAATCACGCCAAAATAAATGATCTTTTTGGTGCTGGCTATCATGAGGATTTAGACCCATTTTCAAATACCGCAAATAACCTTGATGGGGATTTAAGAAAGGGTGAAGAAGATATTTTCAACTATCATTATAAGATATCTGCTTCACAATTGGATGCCTTTGCACAACTTAAATTTTCATTAAACAAGTGGAATGGATTTATTGCGGCAAACCAAATAAATACTGATTATGAAAGAAACGGACTATTTAAAAACGGTCGCTTTCCCGATAATTCCTTAGGTAAAAGTGAAGCAAAATCTTTTTCAAATATTAGCTTTAAAGGTGGGCTTTCATATCAAATTACAGGTAGGCACTGGCTAAGGATAAATGGGGGATATTTAGGTAGGCCGCCAGTTTTGCAAAATGTATTTATTAATCCAAGGGAGAATAATGAAGTTGTAACCAATCTCCAAAACGAAACCATCTCAACTGTTGACGCAACTTATTTTATTAGATTGCCAAAGCTCACTGGTCGATTAACTGGCTTTTATACCCGATTTCAAAATACTACAGATGTAAATTATTTTTTTGTAGATGCTGGTGTTGGTTCTGATTTTGTGCAAGAGATTATTACGGATCTTGATAAACTACATATGGGAACTGAGCTTGGCTTGGAATATGAACTTTCATCATCGGTAAAACTTTCAGCCGTAACGGCTATCGGAAAATATTTGTATGCCAGTGACCCTAATGTGACCATAAATTTTGATACTGCCGGGGCAGAAGAGGATTTGATTAATCTGGAAGGTAATATTGATTTAGGTGTAGCAAAAATTAAGGATTACAAGTTGTCCCAAGGTCCTCAAAAAGCTTTTGCTTTTGGAGTTCAATACCGCGACCCAAAATATTGGTGGGTTGGAGCCACTGCAAATTATTTGGCCAATAATTATGCCAATTTCTCCACAATAACTAGAACACGAAGCTTTTATATTAATCCAGAAACAGGAGTACCTTTTCCCGATGTTACAGATGAAAATGTTGCTCTATTATTGCGACAAAAACCCTTGGAGAATTTTTATCTATTGAATTTGGTCGGTGGTAAATCATGGCTCAAAAAAGGTAAATACATAAGTGTCTTCGCAAGCATTAATAACGTTTTTGATGCTGTGTTCAGAACAGGCGGGTATGAACAGAGTAGAAATGGCAATTTCGGACAATTAAAACAAGATAATCTAAGTGGCAATCCGTCTTTTGCCCCAAAATATTGGTATGGCTATGGCCGAACCTTTTTTTTGAATGTGGCTTATAGTTTTTAGAGTTTGTCATTCCTGCGGCCTGTGCTGAACTCGTTTCAGTAAGGCAGGAATCTAGAATTATCGTTATTGAAATTAAAAGTAGAAGAAAGACCTCCCTTGCTCCCGACATGTCATCCTTGGCGGGCAAGTTAAAGGGCTGTAAAAAGATAAAGATTAATGAAAAAAAATGGCACTATTTCATTTTGGCTAAAAAAAATGTCACTCCTTAGTGCGCTATTGGTTCTCTTTGGATGTGTAAAGGATAGGGATTTTAATCCGCCTAAGGAATCTTGCGTAACAGATTTGGTGTCCAATGCAACCTTTTTGGATGTTAAGAATCTACATACCAAAGGAGTTATTCAAATACAAGATGACCTGATTATTGAAGGTTATATTATTTCATCGGATAAAGCAGGTAATTTTTTTAGCTCACTTCATTTTCAAGACAAGCCAGACAATCCTTCTGAAGGCCTTCAAATAGCGTTTGATTTACGGGAATCCCATTTGTTTTATCCTGTCGGAAGTAAGCTTTTGATAAAGCTAAAAGGACTTTATTTAGGCAAGCAAAAAGGTGTTTATAAACTTGGTGGAACGTTTTCGTCTTTCGGGAACCTGTCAATAGGTAGGTTGCCGGCAAATGTCGTTTCACAACACCTATTTTCTTCCTGTGACGTACTTGTTTCAGCTAGACCTACCCAGATTAGTCTTTCAACGTTGGATGACACTCTGGTTAATACACTTGTTGAATTAAAAGATGTCGAAATTATTGAAGATGAATTAGGTTTATCATTTGCTAAAGTTAAGGATGAAACAGAACGGACCCTTATAGATTGCAACGATAATGAAATTGTATTGTTGAACAGTGGGTATTCAGATTTTCAATCAGTAGTACTCCCTGAAGGCAATGGTTCGGTAGTTGGAGTATTAATTAAGGACAATGATGATTACCAGATTGTAATCCGTGATTTGGATGACATCAATTTTCAAAATGAAAGATGTGCAGATTTAATAGATGAATTTACCTCTAACTCCATATTCATTTCTGAATTAGCCGACCCTAATAATAATTCAGGGGCTAGATTTGTAGAACTTTATAATGCGAACCCTGAACCTTTTTCCCTTAAAGGTTGGACCATCACAAGATATACTAATGATAATATTGACGTTAGTTCAACCATTGATTTGTCCGAGTATACCATTGAGTCGGAAAGCACCTTGGTTATTTCGCCCAATGCTACTGAATTTGAAGTGGTTTATGGTTTTGTACCTGAAGTAAGTGTAAGCACCAACAGCCCTGCCGATTCTAATGGGGATGACAATTTGCAGTTGGTTGACCCATTCGGAACTGTTATAGACTCCTTTGGAATTGTAGGTGAAGATGGTTCAGGAACCAATCACGAATTTGAGGATGGGAGGGCCGTAAGAAAGCCTGAAACCGTACAGGCAAAATCAACCTATACCTTTGGTGAATGGACTATCTACAATGATACAGGGGCTGAAGGAACTACGAACCAACCCCAAAATGCCCCCGAGGATTTCACCCCTGGGGTAAGAAACTAAAAAAGCGATTTGATTTCCCCCTTGACATAGCAATCAATACTTTTTATCTTATTTCTGCGGGAACGATATTGCACTTCTACCCATAAGTTAGACAAAGAATAAAGAACGAATTAATTGTCTCCTTTTGATACTGTATGGACAAATTGACCCTTTGTAAATACAGTTTGATATTTATCATGGTCGGACAGTATGTTGAAGTCGTAGATGCCCATTTCATCGTTTATTTGAACTTTGTATGAAATTAGTCCCTTGAGATTCAATTTTTAGGGATAATTACC
>CAZYQR010000120.1:0-4207 GCA_964649755.1 uncultured Maribacter sp.
TTATGCTTAGGCCTAATTCGACTCCCTTTTTTATGTGCTTTTGTGATTTCCAACGGATCTGGAATTTACCATATCCTAACTTAAGTTGGGTAAATTCACAATTTAATAATCAAAATTTTACGAAAACCTATTAGAGAAAAGAAAAAAATGTGATTTATGCAAACCTTTGCATAGCGTTTTTGGCCTGTTTTTTTTGTATTTTAAACTTTTTGATCGTGCTTTGGAAAACAAACTAATTTTTATCACAACTTAAAAATTAATGAAAAACTAAATTTATGATTAAATCTATTTTTTACAGTCTAATTGCCGCACTTTTGTGTATTCAGGGTGTGGTGGCACAGGACACAGTTACCGGTACGGTAACTGACGCGCAGAATGTCCCCCTTCCTGGGGCCAGCGTTATTGAAAAGGGAACTTCGAACGGGACAACATCCGACTTTGATGGTAACTTTACCATAGAAGTTGCTGAAGAAAATGCCGTTCTGGAAGTGTCGTATATAGGGTATGCCACTTTGGAAATGCCCCTCAACGGGCAAAGCAATGTAACCATTCAGCTTCTGGAAGACTCAGCTCAATTAGAGGAAGTTGTCGTAGTAGGTTACGGAACACAAAAAAAGTCGGATATAACAGGTGCTATTGGATCTTTAAAGAGCGAAAACTTTAACCAAGGCGTTGTTACCAACCCTGGACAGCTTTTACAAGGTAAGATATCAGGTGTTAATGTTTCCTCCGTTAGTGGGGAGCCAGGAGCCACACAGAACATTATTATTCGTGGTGTAGGAAGTTTAAGGTCGGGCACAACACCGCTTTTTGTGGTAGATGGCTTTGTTATTGATAACAGTCCTACTGGTGTATCCTCAAATCCTTTAAACTTCATCAATCCCCAGGACATTGCGTCGATTGATGTCTTAAAGGATGCTTCCTCAGCAGCCATTTACGGTGCTAGGGCGGCCAATGGGGTAATTGTTATTACCACTAAAAAAGGGAAAATCGGTAAAACAGAAATGAATTTATCGGTGTCCACTGCTATATCGTCCCTAAAGAATGGAATGGACGTTTTTAGTACCAGTGAGTTTAGACAACAAGTACCCGCTGTTGGTGGTACTTTATTTGACGCAGGTGCAAATACTAATTGGGAAGACGCATTGACAAGAACAGGTATATCACAAAATGTCAACTTCTCAATGAGTGGTAGTGCCAATGAGAAGTTCTCTTATTTTGTGTCTGCAGGTTTGGATGACCAAGAAGGTATTTATAATAATAGTTCTTTAAAAAGGTATTCCGGTAGGGTTAATTTGACCCAAAAAGCACTAGATGGCCGCTTTAACGTAGATTTCAACCTTACGGCATCGAGAACCGTAAACGAAAGGCCAGATATCGGTTCAATCGTGGTCGATATGTTGCAATTGAACCCTACAATTCCCGTTTTCACCAATGGTGAACCAACTTTATTGGACGAGCGTTTAAATCCGATTCAGCGCAATCGGTTATACACAGATGAGGCCAATAGTAATAGGATCTTAGCAAATATTGCTCCGTCTTATGAAATTATTGATGGTCTTACTTATAAAATAAGCCTAGGGGTAGACTATTCTTCTACCGATCGGGATATACAGACCGAACCTTTCGCCTTACTAGAAGGTTCGGAATTTGGTGAGTTGGATTCTAGAATCATAACAAACAGCAACTTTTTGGTAGAAAACACCTTAACCTATACCTTGAGCAATGATGACCACAATGTAACCCTGTTGGCAGGACACTCGTATCAAGAGACAGAATTCAAGCAGAAGACGTTTGAATTGGAAGGATTTGCCCTTAATGGTATTGAGCCGCGGTTTCAAGACCAGATAAGTAGCGATGTGCTTCCCACCACATTGGAGTCCGTAGCTTATGAAAATGAGCAACAGTCGTTTTTCAGTAGACTCAACTATGGGTATAAAAGCAGGTATTTGTTAACGGCAACAATACGTGCGGATGGTTCCTCAAGATTTGGTGAAAACAACAAATATGGATATTTCCCTTCAGTGGCTTTAGGTTGGAATATCAACAATGAAGACTTTATGGCTGATAATGAATTGTTCAGTAACCTGAAATTGCGAGCAAGTTGGGGGCAAACGGGTAACCAAGATGGTATTCCCAGCAAAGTAAGTTTAGCTAGTTTTGTAGATTCAAAGACAGAGAATGATACCTATCCCGTAGCTGGAAATGAAGTTAGCCTGGCCGATTATCCCTTCGGTACCGTGCCTGTTCGCACCGCTTTCCCGGATCTTAAATGGGAGGTTTCTACGCAGACCAATATCGGTTTGGATTTTGGATTGTTCGATAATCAGTTGACTGGTACATTGGACTACTTCAATAAGGTTGCCAGCGATGTGGTGCTATTTTCCAATAGGATAGATCCAATACAGCCTACCGAAAAAATCTGGACAAATATTCCAGACATGGAAATCAAAAATACTGGGGCTGAAATTACACTGGATTATAGAGGTAGTATCGGTGAGGATTTTACGTATAATATTGGTGGTAATTTTTCGTACGTAGATAATAAGGTTGTCGATTCCCAGTTTGAGGTAATAACCACAGGTGCTGCCCAAGGAGCGGGCCAAACAGGCGCTACCATCAACGGCTACATAAATAATGAACCTATTGGTACGTTCTACATGAAAGAATTTATTGGCATCGGTGCAGATGGGTTAAACCAGTTTAGAGACGTTGTTCCAGATGGTGAATCTTTGGATAATGACCGACTTGCCGTAGGCACTGCACTACCGGATGTGCTATACGCATTCTATTTTAATTTTAATTACAAAGACTTTGATTTAGGTCTGAACTTTAATGGAGTCTCCGGTAATGAGATATACAATCATACGGCAATGTCCCTGTTCAGTAGAAGTCAACTTAGCAGAAACCTGAATACCACGGATTTCGCAATTCAATTTCCTAATGAGGACAATAGCAACTCCAATGAAGTTTCTACACGTTATTTGGAAGATGGCAGTTTCTTACGATTGAACAATGCCACAATAGGGTATAGTTTAAATCCGCAAAATTTAGGATTAGGAGATTTGGTCAACAACATACGTTTTACGATAACAGGCCAAAATCTATTTGTAATTTCTGATTATTCGGGCTTTGATCCGGAAGTAAATACAGGTGGTGACATAGATGGTATACAAACCTTCGGTATAGACCGCTTTACATATCCATCTCCAACCACAGTTGTGTTTGGCTTAAACGTATCATTTTAATTAAAAAATTGTATCAAATGAAAAATAAAATCTTAATTGTAACACTAGTATTAAGTTCGCTGTTCAACTGGAATTGTACGGACTTAGACGAAGTAAGACTGGATGAAGCCGAATTTGGTGGACAAGCAGAAATAATAAGTGGAGCTATAGCACCTGCTTATGGTTTTGTTTCTTGGACCTGGAGGCACACCAATTATTATGGATTACAGCTGATTGCCTCAGATGAGGCGATACTTCCCTTTCGTGGGGGAACCGATTGGTTCGATGGTGGAAAATTTATTGCAACACACGGCCATACCATTACCCCAACGAACGATTTGGTCGCTGCTGGCTGGAACCAGCTTACTACCAATATCTCAAGAACATTGGCTGCCATTGAAGTATTGACACCTTTAGTAGATGAGGGGAATGCTGAAGCTGCCGGGGCCTTGTACGAAATGAAGGCTTTAAGGGCTTATTTGAATATGTTGATGTTGGATAGCTGGGGCATTGTTCTTAAAAAGGAAGCTTCTAGTGAACTTTCCCAAGTGCTTAGGACCCAAGATGCCATCGATTATATTGAAAGCGAGCTGATGTCTGTGGTAGATGTAATCAATCAGGATAAAGGACCGGGTAGAATCACACAAGCAGCTGTTTGGGGCTTTTTGGCAAGGTTGCACTTGAATGCGGCTATATACCGAGACCCTTATGGAACCCCGAACTTTACTCCTGAAGATATGGGTAGCGTGGTCCAATACACTGATAATATCATCAATTCGGGCATGTTTTCCTTATCCCCAGAGTATTTTGACTTGTTCAACGATGATAACAATAGTAATCCTGAACTTATATTCGCATTGGACCAACGTGGTGTACTGAAAAGGGAGCATAGCCGTTGGGCCTATTGGTCGATTGCAGGTTCCATGTTTCCGAGACCCGAGCATCCTAGCGCAGACGGCACAGATGGCCCAGCCTTTACT
>CAZYQR010000120.1:4307-7467 GCA_964649755.1 uncultured Maribacter sp.
TGATGGGGTCAGAATTTATCCAGTGAAGCAAAGAAAAGGAAATGGACCTGACAGGGATGTAGGTTATGTAGACCATGTCTTGGATGTTAACTTTACCAACGAAGGTTCTTTGCACAATACAGGTCACCGTTGTGCAAAATACCAGTTTAGTCGTACTTCGCCAAATGGTAACAACTTCAGTAGCGTTGACCTTGTGATGATGCGCTTGGCTGAAATTTATTTGATGCGTGCAGAAGCAAAATTGAGAAATGGTGATGCAGGCGGAGCTTTGGCAGACGTTAATACCGCTAGAACATCAAGGACAGCACGCCCTGATCAAACTCCAGAGGCTTTGGCTTCCTTGGATTTGGATAATTTGTTCCGTGAGCGTGGTTTTGAGCTATATTGGGAAGGGTTTAGACGTGGAGACCAAATACGTTTTGGTAAATACGAAGATTCCTGGACAGGTAAAACAGATAGCGATGCAAACCACAGATTATTCCCAATTCCGCAAAGTGCAGTTGATGCGGCTTCAGGAATTGATGGATTCTTAGAGCAGAACACAGGGTATTAATAAGAAATTTGTTTGAGTTAGTTTTATTTTTATTACAAAGCGGGCAATCATTTGCCCGCTTTTACTCTTTAAAGCGGTAGTGGTTACCAATAGAACATTCCCGGATGTTTACTGATTTATTGTAGATTTTGTTTTACAGTTTTTGAAAAAACTCGAAGATAATTATAGATTAAACCTTAAATACTTAAAATAAATGAAAGTACATGAAAAAAGAGTTATCTATATAAATTTGGCACTTGGGTTGCTTCTCAGTTTCGCTGCTTGTGTTGATAAAAGCAAAACATCGGATTTCAAAGTAAAACATGTAATCATTATTGGGGTTGATGCCATGAGTCCAAATGGGATTATCAATGCCGAAACCCCCATTATGGACGACATGATGGCAAACGGGGCATATACCCTAAATGCAAGGGGAGTTCTTCCCACAAGTAGCAGTACCAATTGGGCTTCAATGGTTTCGGGATCGGGTCCCGAACAACATGGGGTAACATCAAACGGTTGGGAAAGGGATGATCATTCCTTACCCCCAGTACTTAAGGGATCAGAAGATATATTTCCGACTATTTTTGGAGTAGCCCGAGAGCAACGACCAGATATGGAAATGGGTGCAATTTATACTTGGAGCGGTTTCGGACGCCTGATTGAAAGGAGCGCGCTAAGCTATGATTCGACCCAAGAAACGGATGAGTTGACCATGGAAAAGGCATCTACATACATAAAAGACCTAAAACCGGATTTCTTGTTCATTCATTTTGATGATGTAGATCATGTTGGACATAGTTTAGGACACAAAACCCCAGCTTTTTATGAGGCGGTTTCCCATGTAGACCAGCTTATTGGACAAATCGTTCAAGCGACAAAGGATGCCGGTACTTTTGAGGAAACTGCTTTCATCATTTCTGCCGATCATGGAGGAATTGGTTTTGGACATGGAGGAGAGACCATTGATGAAATTGAGATTCCATTTATTTTATACGGTAAAGGGTTTAAGAAGGGCTACTTGATAAAAAATAAAGTTTATACCTATGACAATGCGGCAACTGCGGCTAAACTACTGGGAATAGAACAACCCTATGCTTGGATTGGAAAACCTGTAGTTTCAGCTTTTGAAGGGGCTCCAGAACCCCAACTCAAGAATCAAAAGGTTCTAATAGCTTCTCCTGTTATTTACCCCAAACCAAATTTATATGATGCAGCTGGTGGTTTATACATTGACAAAGAAGCTGAAGTTACAATGGAAGTTAATGGAGATGCCGAAATCAGATATACGACAGACGGATCAGTGCCTACCAAGAATTCAGCACTTTATAGTGGTATTTTTATGTTATCTGAAAGTACGGTATTAACGGCAAAAGCATTTTTAGGAGACAATCAGGAAAGTAATATTTCAAGAGCTTTTTATAGATTGGTAAAAAAGGATTCCAAGAATGGTATCCGATACAAATACTATGAAGGTAAAAAAGAATGGAAATTCTTACCTGTTTTCGAATCTTTGAAACCTTTGAAAACCGGAAATACCTATGAGTTCAGAATAGACAGTATTAATGAGGTGGGTGAACAATACGGAATTCAATATGTGTCATTCATACAAGTAGATAGAGCCGGGGAATATCGCTTTTATCTAAACTCGGATGATGGCAGTAAGCTCTATATTGATGGTAATTTGCTCGTAGATAATGATGGTGGCCATGGAACTATTGAGCGTATGGGTAGTATCTCCTTGGAATCTGGACGTCATAAAATCACGATAGATTACCACAATCAAGCCGGCGGTGCATGGTTAGACGCTTTTTATAAAGGTCCGGGGATTCCTAAACAGATAATTCCTGCAGATAAGTTGTTCATTGAATAATTGAAAAAACATGAAACTAAAACAGATTACCACAGGTGTATTCATCACAATTTCCTTTTTAATAACCTCATCTATTGAGGCGCAATTAAAAGAGGCAGTGGATTATGTTAATCCTTTAATCGGTACTCCTGAAACTGGATTTAAAGAGGGTGTCGATGGTGGTGGAACCATGCCCTGTGTGGGTCCACCATTTGCAATGACCAATTTTGTGGCACAGACAAGTGAAAATAAGATTAGCAGAATGCCTTATGTATATGAGGACACCAATGTTTTAGGCTTTATGGCCACTCACCAACCTACGGTATGGATGGGTGATTATGGCTATGTTTCCGTAATGCCCCAAGTAGGGGATTTAAAATTGTTGCCTAAAGAAAGGGCACTTCCGTATTCACATGATGATGAGGTTTCCAAGCCCCATTATTATTCAGTGACCATGGATGCAAGCGGCCAAAAAATAAAAGGAGAAATTGCAGCAACCTCAAGAACGGGCTTCTTCAGATTTACCTACCCCAAGTCGGATCAATCCCATATGATTATCCAAGGAATCAATATTACTGAAAATAAAAAACCCTTTCAGGGTTACCTGAAAGTAGATGTGGAAAAAGGAGAAATAACAGGGTACAATCCGCAACGCATGTCTTCCCATTTGGGACCGGACATTCCCAACTTCAAAGGATATTATGTTATTCAGATTGATAGGGAGATCAAAGAGTATGGCACTTGGAATTCTTTTCGTAACGAGCCCCAAATAACAG
>CAZYQR010000121.1:0-7420 GCA_964649755.1 uncultured Maribacter sp.
AACTTATCGTTTCACCCCCTCTCAAATATTTACCTGATATTACACCTCAAGGGGGAGCGAATAAGTTTATCGAAATAAGAATAAAGGATACCCTCCAAGAGAATACCACCTACACTTTGAATTTTGGACAGAGTATCGTTGACAATAATGAAGGTAATCCCAATAGTTTTCTGACCTATGTATTTTCCACTGGGAGTTATATTGATTCCCTGGAAGTTAAGGGTGCCATAAGGGATGCGTACAATCAAAAGGCAGACGATTTTGTTAGTGTAATGCTTTATGAAATTGATACGGCCTATACTGATTCGACGATTTTTCAAAGACCGCCCAATTATATTACCAACACTTTGGACAGTGCTGTCATCTTTACACTTAGTAACTTAAAAGAAGGCAAATATGCCATGTTCGCGCTTAAAGACGTCTCTAAAAATAATATGTTCGACCAGAACACTGATAAAATTGCATTTCTTCAGGATACGATTTCAATCCCGACGGATTCAACGTATCGATTGGACTTGTTCAAGGAAATACCTAATTACAAAATATCGGTGCCTAGTCTTGCCGCCTCTAACAAAATTATATTTGGGTATTATGGTGATGGAAAAGACATTGAAATTTCTACTTTGTCGGTTTTACCTGATACGGTTAAAACAGTAATGACCAAAGAACGTGATAAGGATACTTTGAATTATTGGTTTACTCCTTTTGAAATGGATTCTTTGATTTTCACGGTTAAAAATGAAACCCTGAAGGTGATTGATACGTTTACTGTCAAAAACAGAAAAATAGGTGCCGATTCACTCCAGTTGAATCCTAACCAAAGGGGGACATTGAGTTTTACCGACCCCTACAATATTGAGGCGAATATACCGCTGGTGGGCATAGATTCCTCCAAAATAGGTCTTATGAACAAGGATTCCCTCGCGGTTGAATTTATTGTTAAATTAGATAGTATTGGGAATAAAGTGAATGTTGAGTTTGCTAAAGAACCAAATGAAAACTATCAATTGGTACTACTACCTGGTGCAATCACCGATTTCTTTGGTAACGAAAACGACACGCTAAATATAAGACTGGGTACAAAAAGCTATGCTGATTTCGGCAATCTTAGCATAACTATTGCTTCCGAAAGAGAAAATTACCCAATGCTCGTTCAACTTACTGATGAAAAAGGAGAAACAAAACAAGAAATCTATGCCAAAGAACCCCAAACTTTTGAATTCAATAAATTAGAACCTTCAATTTATCGAGTACGAGTAATTTTTGACACAAATGGCAATGGTCAATGGGATACTGGAAATTTCTTAAAACGAATTCAGCCTGAAAGGGTAAGCTATTACCCAAACTTAATTGAAGTTAGGGCCAATTGGGAATTGGAACAGACCTTTACAATTTCAAATTAAACCCATCTCGATCTTCTAGAAATTTGAGTTTATTCCTAGTATTTACAATATGTTCCTTATTCAAAGTAGCGTAAAGCACAGTTTCTTCTTCTGAAAACACCTGCTGTTCACCCAAACAATCATAAACAGCGGAGTGCCCAGAGTATTCGTAACCCGCATCATCCTTACCACAGCGATTTACCCCAATACAGTATGACATATTTTCTATAGCGCGGGCTTTTAAGAGAGTGTCCCAAGCTGTTATCCGTGGTTTGGGCCAGTTGGCCACATAGATCAATACATCATAATCCTGCGTATTCCTTGCCCACACAGGGAACCTTAAGTCGTAACATATCATAGGATTTATCCTGAATCCTTTGTAATCGACAATTAAATGACTATTTCCTGTTTTATAAACATGATCTTCGCCCGCTAAGGTAAAAGTGTGGCGTTTGTCGTATAGCGAAATGGCACCATTGGGCTCAACAAAGAAAAGTCGATTGGTAAAGTTGCCCTTTTCAAAAAAAGGAATACTCCCTAGCATGGCAGTTCCAGAACTTTTGGCTTCTTGTAACATCCAATCCACAGTTTTTTGGCCTTCTGTATTATCAATATTTTGAGGTGTCATGGTAAACCCGGTAGTGAACATTTCCGGTAATACGATTAAATCAACTTCTTTGGCCATTGCAGCTATTTTCTTTGATAGATTGTCTCTATTCTTTTTAGGGTTTTCCCAAATCAAGCTTGTCTGTACTAGCGCAACATTGAGTGTCTGATCTTTCATACTTTAATCAAAATAAACATTTACATTATTGTCTATAACCATGGCATAAAGCTGTTGTATTTGGGATCCTAAAATTCTATCCTCAGACAAGTCTGGTAAGTCATCAATCTTAAAAAATGCCGCACCGGCCATATCAAAACCATGTTCGATGTTTCCTCCTGTTATTTTACATAAAAAAACCAATTTGTAAACATAAAAAGGTTGGGGAGGGTGCGAATGCATTCGTTTGTCAAAAACCGCCAATAGTCTGTCCACAGTGCAATTTAGTCCTGTTTCTTCTTGAATTTCCTTTACCACTACTTCGGAAGGGGTATACCCAATATCCGCCCACCCCCCAGGAATGGTCCATCTACCATCAACCTGCTCCTTGGCCAATAAAATCTCATTCTTGTCATTCAAAACCAAACCCCTAACATCGACTTTTACCGTGGGATAATCTTTTTCAGGCATAAAAAAGTCATTAAGAACTGTTAGGGGTTGCTTGGAAACATTGCTCAGTAGTTTTAAGCTTATTTCTCGAATTTCCTCATAACGTTCCCTATCATAATCATCCTGGGCATAAACCAATCCAGTATCAGCCAATGCTTTTAACCGTTTGATCAATTCAAGATTTTGACTTTCTTTCATTTATCTATATTACTGATTTTCCAACAGATTTATCAAAGTAGGAATACCTTGTATTCTTGCATGATCAAGTGCAGAATTACCACGTGCGTCTTTTGGCTCAATAGCTGCTCCATGCACTATTAATAATTTAGCTATTTCCTCTCTATTCAAAGTCACAGCATAAATCAGACATGTGGCACCCGTAGCATTACGCTCATTTACATTGGCACCTTTTTCAATTAATTTTTGGGCTATATTGGTATAGCCTTTAAAACATACGCCCATCAATGCTGTATTGCCAGATGCATCCTTTGCATCGATTTCTGCCCCTTTTTCCAATAATAAATTTGCAATGTGTTCATGGTCGTAATACGTTGCCAAAATCAAAGGTGATGAGCCCCTGTCGTCCCTTGAGTTTACAAATTCCGGGTTGGCCAAAATTATTTCTTCGACCTTATCTAAATCACCATTTCTAATATCGTTGAAAAAAGTATTCTTAGGGTCTTCCATAAAATTAAATGTATAAAAAAACTGTCACATCATGATGAAAGTGATGTGACAGTTTTCTATTGGTTTATGTTTAAAATCAAAAATCTGCCAGACAGCGCTGAAATCAAACCAAATCGAAACGATCCAGGTTCATGACTTTGGTCCAAGCAGTAACAAAATCTTTAACAAAACGCTCTTGGGAATCATCATATCCGTAAACTTCTGCAATTGCCCGTAGTTCAGAATTAGAGCCAAAGATAAGATCAACTCGTGTTCCTGCCCATTTTACCTTTCCGGAAGCACGATCACGACCTGCGAATACATCATCTGTCTCAGAAGTTGCCTCCCACTTTGTGCTCAAATCAAGTAAGTTAACAAAAAAGTCATTGGTAAGTGACCCCACGTTTTTAGTAAAAACACCGTGTTGAGACTGTTTGTGATTCACGTCAAGTACGCGCAAGCCGCCAACAAGAACTGTCATCTCAGGTGCGGTTAAAGTCATCAACTGTGCCTTGTCAACCAACATTTCCTCTGCGGATATAGCGTATTTTGTATTCATATAGTTACGGAAACCATCTGCATTTGGTTCTAGTGCTGCAAAAGATTCAACATCGGTTTGCTCTTGTGAGGCATCGGTACGTCCTGGTGTGAAAGGTACTGTAATCTCATGACCACCATTCTTCGCCGCCTGTTCGATACCTGCAGATCCACCCAGCACAATTAAATCGGCAAGTGAAACCATTTTGCTTCCTGACTGTGCGGCATTGAACTCTTTTTGGATGCCCTCAAGCGCCTCCAACACGGTTGCCAATTGAGCAGGGTTATTAACTTCCCAATTCTTCTGAGGGGCAAAACGAATGCGTGCTCCATTCGCACCACCACGTTTGTCAGAACCACGGAATGTTGATGCCGATGCCCAAGCGGTAGACACCAATTGTGAAACGGAAAGTCCCGAAGCAAGAATTTTTGTCTTCAGTTTGGCAATGTCTTTATCATTGATAAGGTCATGTGTTACTGCCGGAAGAGGGTCTTGCCAGATAAGCTCTTCTTTAGGCACTTCTGGGCCAAGGTAGCGGGCAATGGGGCCCATATCGCGGTGCGTTAGTTTAAACCATGCACGGGCGAAAGCATCTGCAAACACGTCTGGGTCCTCATAGAATCGTCTTGATATTTTCTCATAGGCCGGATCCATTCGTAGTGCCAAATCTGTAGTTAACATTATAGGTGCATGACGCTTAGAGGAATCATGAGCATCTGGCACACTATCAGAACCAGCACCATGTGTTGGTATCCACTGTTGCGCACCTGCTGGGCTCTTGGTCAACTCCCAATCGTAACCAAACAGGTTCCAGAAGAAGTTATTGCTCCATTTTGTTGGTGTCGAGGTCCACGCTCCTTCAAGGCCACTCGTAATAGTGTCGCCTGCATTTCCTGTACCAAAAGTGTTTTTCCAGCCGAGGTTTTGTTCTTCAATACCGGCGGCGGCAGGTTCACGACCAACATATTTGTCTGGATCGGCAGCGCCATGGGTCTTCCCGAAAGTATGCCCTCCTGCAATCAACGCAACGGTTTCTTCGTCATTCATGGCCATACGGCCAAAAGTTTCACGAATATCCTTGGCTGCAGCAAGCGGATCAGGGTTTCCGTTTGGGCCTTCAGGATTCACATAGATCAATCCCATTTGAACAGCACCAAGAGGATTCTCGAGTTCGCGGTCACCTTCATAACGCTTGTCACCAAGCCACTCGGTTTCAGGACCCCAATAGATATCTTGCTCAGGTTCCCAAACATCCTCACGTCCGCCAGCAAAGCCAAACGTCTCGAAACCCATCGATTCTAACGCACAATTGCCAGTAAGAATCATTAGGTCGGCCCAAGAAATTTTCTTGCCATATTTCTGTTTGATTGGCCAGAGCAGTAAGCGCGCTTTATCAAGATTCCCGTTATCAGGCCAACTATTAAGTGGTGCAAAACGCTGGTTTCCAGTGCCAGCACCACCACGACCATCGGCAATACGATATGTACCTGCACTATGCCATGCCATACGAATGAAGAAGGGCCCATAGTGCCCATAATCGGCAGGCCACCAGTCTTGCGAGGTTGTCATTAGATCAACAATGTCTTTTTTAACGGCAGCTAAGTCTAGGCTCTTAAATTCCTTAACATAGTCAAACCCATCACCCATAGGGTTGGATAATGAAGAATGTTGCCGCAGTATATTTAAATTCAATTGATTTGGCCACCAATCACGATTTGATGTTCCGCCACCAGCTACCTGATTTATTGACCCACCCATAAATGGGCATTTGCTTGAATCGTTAACATCATGAACTTTTCCGTTTACAGATGTGCTCTGGTTTTTAGTATCCATAGTATTCTATTTTTAAGCTTTGCGAAGTTGCAGTAAGCATTTAATTTCCAAGTACTAAAAATACAAAAAACTAAAGGTTTTTTTATAAACTCATGATATCAATGCATTATAAAATCATAGACATTGCTTATGCAAGTGAATTCTAGTTTTCTAGTTGAACTACCCCATATAGGAATGGTCTTTATGGCCCATTTTCAGGCCAATTTCCAATTCGTCATATTTATTTGTAATTTTAGTGAACAAAACCTATTTCTTTGAACAACCTATTTACTACTGATTTCATTAAAACTGCGCCAATCTCTGTAGCGATTTTGGACAAAAACCTGTGTTTTACGAGTTACTCCAAAATTTGGCTCAAGGAATTTAATATCAAAGAAAAAAAGATTGTAGGTAAATACTATTACGATGTTATCCCAAACACTCCAGATCGATTAAGAAGAGTTCTCCAGAATGCCCTTCATGGTAAAAGCAGCAACATTACAGGTCAAAAATTTATTGCCCTGAATGGTAACATTCAATGGCTCAAATGGAAGGTCGACCCTTGGAACGATTATGAAGGAAACAATGCAGGTATAATCATTTTTGCTGAGGATATCACAGCTACTAAAAGAGAAAGAGAGCTCTTAACCAAAGCGGAGAATGTAAGTAAGATTGGGGGTTGGGAATTAGACTTGGCCACCAACCAATTGCATTGGACAGAGGTTACAAAAAAGATCCATGAGGTGGCCAATGATTATATTCCAAAGTTAGACGAAGCCCTAAACTTTTACAAAGAAGGGGAGCACAGGAAAAAAATTACAAAACTCGTTAACAAGTGTATTAACAAGGGTAAATCCTATAACTTAGAATTGCAAATTATTACGGCCAAAGGAGATGAGCTTTGGATACGATGCAAAGGGGAAGCAGAACTTCACAAGGGCAGATGTGTTCGAATTTTTGGAACATTTCAAGATATCGATCAGAAAAAAAAGAATGAGCTTAAATATAAAGAAACTGCCGAAAGATTAAAGGTTGCCACCAATGGGGCCAAAATCGGTATATGGGAATTTGATGTTGTTACCAATGAGCTGGTTTGGAACGATCAAATGTTCGAGTTATATGGAGTTAAAAGGGAGGAGTTTGAAGGGGTATATGAGGCTTGGAAAGCCAGTGTACATGTAGATGATCAGGAACGAAGTCAAAAAGAGGTGGAGGAGGCCCTAAATGGGGATAAGGATTTTAATACTGAGTTTAGGGTAGTTTGGCCCAACGGCACTATTCGTCACATTAAAGCTTCAGCTGTATTACATAAGGATAAAGAAGGAAGGGCTCTCAAAATGATCGGCACCAATTGGGACATTACCCCAATCAAAGAGGCACACCTAAAATATACAGAAGTTGCCGAGCGGCTGAAAGTTGCTACCAACGCGGCCCAAATAGGCATTTGGGAATACGATTTTGCCAAGAATAGGGTTAAGTGGAATGATGAACAGTTTGAACTCTATGGAATTAAAAAGGAGGACTTTAATGGGGATTATGAGGCTTGGAGGTCCAATATTCATCCTGATGACCAGGAAAAAACCAGGATTGAAGAAGAAATGGTCATGAATGGGGAAAAAGACCTTAACCACGATTTCAGGGTGATTTGGCCCAACGGCACTATTCGTCACATTCAAGCTAAAGCTGTATTACTCAAGGATAAAGAAGGAAAGCCCCTTAAAATGATCGGCACCAATTGGGATATAACCCCAATCAAAGAAGCCGAAGCAGAACTTAGAGCACTCCTAGAGGTAACCAATGAACAAAATA
>CAZYQR010000122.1:0-7398 GCA_964649755.1 uncultured Maribacter sp.
CCGGTCTGGAAAGATTGGTCTCACCATATTTTAAATAAAGATCGTTGGTCCACGATGCCATGATCAAATGCTTAAAATTATCTTCGTAACCTTCTCTTAGCGCCTTTTCTAAAGGTCTTGGGATTGCCGGACCTGTTCCTGTCTCACCATTAAAGGTCTGCGATTGGAACACCTGTGCAATCTTATCCTTACTTATGAAATAGTTATTATGGGAAAGCTCGTCTTGTATCCAAAGGCCAATGATCAAGGCAACCGCCATCCCCAATGCCAGTCCGCCAATATTTATGGCTGAATAGGCCTTGTTCTTTATCAGGTTTCTCCAAGCAATTTTTAGATAGTTTTTGAACATGGTTCTCGCTTTTTAGATTGATTTTATTCGGTTCTCAAGCTTTTAACCGGGTTTGCCCTTGCAGCCTTAATGGCCTGAAAACTTACCGTTAGGACGGTTACCAACATAGCCCCAACTATGGCCAAAGCAAAAATCCACCATTTGAGAATAACCCGATAGGGGTATTCTTGAAGCCAACCGTTCATTACGAAATAGGCAATAGGAACTGCAATAAAACAGGAGATGATCACCAACTTCAAAAAGTCCTTAGATAGCATATTCCACACGTTGAACACAGAGGCACCCAATACTTTTCTAACCCCTATTTCTTTAGTACGCTGTTCTGCTACAAACGATGTAAGTCCAAACAGACCCAAACAGCTTATTAAAATAGCCAGGGCGGTGAAAATTCCTGATAAGGTTCCTATACGCTCTTCGGAAGCAAATTTTTCGCCATACTCCGCATCCACAAAGTCATATTGAAACGGAATATTGGGGAAATGCTCTTTGAACACCCGCTCAATTACAGCCAGGTTTTCTCCAGCACTTTGATTGGGGTTCAATCTCATATTGTAATAATTGGCATGATCATCTTTATCATAGGCATATACAGCTTGCTTGACTGGTTCATAGGGAGATTGCGTGATCATATCCTTCACAACACCTATTATTTTCAATGGTTCCGATGGATCCTCTTCATTGCTATCTTTGAGATATTTACCCACGGGATTCGCAAGACCCATATATTTTGCAGCTGTCTCATTAATAAGAACAGCATTGGAATCGGTGGCGAATTCCCTAGAAAAATCACGCCCGGCCATTATTTTTAGATTCAATGAGCTTGCGAATTCGGGAGATACATGCGTCCATGCAAAATCCTCTTGGAATCCCTCTGGTTTTCCTTCCCATGTAAATCCGCTCCAATTAGACCAAACTGCGGTGGTCGGCGCACTAGACGTGGACATTTGTGCGACTGCACCGGATCCAATGAACTCACTTCGCATCAATTCATATTTTCCTATAAAATCCTGACTCATAACTGGGACTTGAATCAATCCCTGTTTGTCATACCCGACAGGTCTGTTTTTTGCAAAATTGATTTGTTGCATTACTATGACCGTGCCAATGATAAATGCCACGGAAACCGTAAATTGTACTACTACCAATATCTTTCTGGGTAATCCGGCATATTTTCCAACTTTAAAAGTTCCCTTTAAAACATCAACAGGTTTGAATGAAGACAGATATAAGGCTGGATAACTACCTGCCATTAATGCTGTAATTATAATAAACATAAAAGATATAATCCAAAAAGCAGGATTGCTCCATGGAAAGGAAATTTCTTTTCTAGCTAAATCATTAAACCCATCAATGGATAGAAGCACCACTACAATCGCAAGGAAATAGGCAAGCAGTACCACTAAAAATGACTCACTTAAAAATTGATAGATCAACTGCCCTCTCTGTGAACCAATTGATTTACGAATACCTACTTCCTTTCCTCTTTTTTCTGAACGAGCGGTACTAAGATTCATGAAGTTAATACAGGCCAAAAGCAATATAAAAACGCCAATGATCCCAAATAACCAGACGTATTTTATACGTCCCCCCACTTGTTTTCCGTTTTCAAAATTACTTCGTAGGTGCCAGTCTTTCATAGGAAAAAGAAAGAGCTGTGGATTATGTTCGACCGATTTTTCATTAAGGGTCTTTTTTACATCCTTGATTTTGCCGGTTACCTGTTCCAGGTTGGAATTGTCAGCAATTTGAACGAACATCTGATATGAGTTGTTCCCCCAATTATCTTCTGCATTTCTAGCCCACTCGTGTGTAGCTAGATATTGTTCCCAAGGAATAATATATTTTGTGTCGTTAAAACTATTGTTAAAAGGAATGTCTTTATAAACAGCTGAAACCATCAGATTATATTGACTATTTACCTCTACTACTTTTCCCACTGGATCTTCACTACCAAAAAGTGCTTTAGCGGTTGATTCGGAAAGCATGATGGAATTTACCTCCCTCAGTCCATCTTTCTCACCTTTTAGTATCTCTAGATTAAATAACTCCGGAGCAGCTTCCTGCATATAATTACCCGGTCTGGAGATACTGGTTTCTTTATATTTTAGGTATAGATCGTTGTTCCAAGAGGCCATTATCAAATGCTTGAAATTATCCCCATAACCTTCTCTAAGGGCCTTTTCCAAAGGTCTAGGTATGGCCGGACCAGTTCCTGTTTCACCATTAAAAGTCTGTGATTGGAATACCTGTGCTATCTTATCCTTACCAGTAAAATAATCGTTGTGGGATAGCTCGTCTTGCATCCAAAGTCCTATGATTAAGGTAACCGCCATACCCAATGCCAGTCCGCCAATATTTATGGCTGAATAGGCCTTGTTCTTAATGAGATTTCTCCAAGCAATTTTTAAATAGTTTTTGAACATGGTTCTCGTTTTTTTGATGCTGAATTATTTGAATATTTCCTTCCCAGCTTTTATGTCATTTACTAGATTATCGATATAGGTCAGGAACATTGGATCCTCTGTTTCTTTCTTTGCCGATTCACAATAATTTAACGCTTTCTTTTTATCACCCAGATAAAAATAGCCGCTTACCATTCCCAAATGGGCATATACGTCATTCGGATTCTTATCATAATTATTTTTAAAAATGTCAAAGGCTTCTTTATGTCGTTCCATAGTATTTAAACCTATGCCATAAGTAACTATATCTTGCGAAGTGCCCATGGGTAAAGCCATTTTCATAATAGAATCGGCCTCCATTCTTCTATTCAACTTTTCCAACAATCCAGCGTAGGTAGACAAGGTTTTAAAATTAGACTCTCCAAAATAGGTGTTGATAGAACGATCTGCCCAGCTTAACCCTTCCTCCAAATTAATATTATTGACCAAGCAATAATTGGCCGCTGTCTGCATATTCTGCCAATACCTATAAAACATTCCTGAATTGAATTCCTTTCTAAAGGATTCTATTTGAATCTTTTGGAGATCAACGGATACTTTGAAAGGAACCTTGACTTTTTCCCATTGCATGGAAACAATCGCACTTTTCGTTGTCTGGTCACTGAAAGCGTATTTGAGTCGTTCTACACTTTGGTCCAATGACATCACGGGAACCTCTACCCGGAGGGCATCATCCTTAGAATCATAATAAAAACTACCCCAAGCCGTATTGAATTTTGAAAAAACCAAGATTGCCTTTTCAGGACCCATAGCAATGAAAAATCCGTATTTTCCCTTTTCCAAAGGTTGATCTTCTATAAACACATCGGTACTGAATTCGATGGTTGTATTTTCGTTGGCTCCGGCCCGCCAGGGTGCTGCTTTACTGGTGCCATAGTTTAGGTCGGCAAAACCATATTGCACTAATTTACCCCAAATTTGACCTTCACGGCCATTTACCCCTGGTCTTGAATAGTTGACTTTTACCTCGGTAATTCCAATAAATTCAGATACTGAAGCCTTCTTATTTCCATCTGCAGGCAAAGTTATTTGGGCACTAATCCCTATGGTACAAAAGGCAAAAAGGAACGTGGCGATTAATTTGTTCTTCATTATAATTGTATTTAGCGTTCTAATTTATTCAAGCATTATCGGTTATCCCATAAAAGCTTGTAGCACCTTTTTAACTACTCCGTACGCAGACTTTTTACAGGGTTGGCTATAGCAGCTTTAATACTTTGATAACTGACGGTCAGTACAGCTACCACTATTGCTAAAATTGCAGCAAAAACAAAAACTCCCCACCCAATTTCTATTCGGTATGAAAAATCCTCCAACCATTTGTTCATAACATACCAGCCCAAGGGGATTGAAACGAGAATGGCAACACCGACAAGTTTAAGAAAGTCAACGGTAAGTCTATACGTTATTTGACCTACACTTGCTCCCAAAACCTTTCTCACGCCTATTTCTTTGGTACGTTTTTGTGCGTTAAAGGCAGCAAGTCCGAACAAACCAAGACAGGCAATCAAAATCGAAAGCATGGTAAAGACCATAAATATCTTACCCAAGCGTTGTTCTGCCTCATAGGTAGCATTGAACGATTCGTCCATGAAACTATAACCAAATGGTTGCCCAGGTGCGAGCTTGTTCCAAACCCCTTCGATATCAGCAATTGCTTTTGAAAAATCGCCCGCATTCAACTTTACTGCCATCATTCCAGAAGATTCTCCGTAGAAGAGCCCTAAGGCACCGATATCTTCCCGTAATGATTCGTAATGAAAATCCTTAACAACACCAATGATGGTATAGTATTGGGGAGTTTCTAATTCGATATCGTCTGAAATACGCATTCCCAAAGCTTCATTTGGCTGCACACCAAGAACCTTCAGGGTTGTCTCGTTAATAATTGCCGCTGTAGAATCTGTGGCAAACTCTTTGTTGAAATTACGCCCTTCAACTAGTTCCATATTCAATGTTGCGATATAATCCTCATCAACATTCCAAGTTTGTATCTGAATTGCATTTTCCTGTTCCCTTGCCCCTTCCTTAAAATAGGAACTATTGGAACGTGAAGAGGGCGTGGGCATGTAGTTACTTAAGGTAGCACTTTGCACTTGGCTCAACTTTTGGACTTCTTCCTTAAAAGTCTGTGCTTGACTTCCTGCGGCATAGACATCTTCTATCAAAACAACTTGGTCTTTGGCAAAACCCAGATCTTTATTTTGTATAAATTTCAATTGCTGAAAAACGACCAACGTACTTACAATCAAAAAAACCGAGATGGCAAACTGGAAAACTACCAATGCGTTCCTGACTTTACCTCCTCCTACACTACTTTCACCGCTTCCTTTGAGTACTTTAACGGGAACGAATTTTGACATAAAAAAAGCAGGGTAACTTCCTGAGAAAAGTCCTAAAAGAAACGTAGCAATTAGTAAAATTCCCCAGAAAAAGGGATTGGTAAACGGAACAGAAACGGACTTGCCCGAAAGTTCATTGAAAAAAGGAAGCGCCACAATAGTGAGCAACAAGGCAAATAGCAAGGATATGAACGAAATGAGTCCTGATTCGGTCAAGAATTGACGTACCAGTTCTGCTTTACTGGACCCCAAAGTCTTACGAACACCCACTTCTTTTGACCTTTTTAACGAGTAGGCTGTAGATAGGTTCATAAAATTCACACAGGCCAATACAATAAGAAAAAGACCAATAAACGATAGAATATAAACGTTTTGGATACTACTATTGGCGCTCAATTCTGAATCGCGATAGGAATGCAAATGTATGTCGGTCAAAGGCATGGTATAGTAATTTAAATAGTTGCCCGAAGCCAGGAACGTTTCTTTTGTCATACCCGGAAAAAATTGTTGTGCCCAAGGGAGCATATACTTTTCTAACATGCCCTGTAATGGCACCTTAAAATCCGCAACATTTGTGGAGGGTATCAATTTAACAAACGTATAAAAGTTATTACTCCCCCAATTATTCTCCTGCGCAGGGGCATACCCTGCCATCGCCATAAAAACAGAATGGTCCCTTAATAAGGAATTCTTTGGCAGGTCATCAATAACGCCTGTTACGGTGTAGGTGTCAGTATTGTTCAATAACAGACTTTGCCCCAATGCATTTTGTATTCCAAAATGTTTCTCAGCCGCCGTTTTGGTCAATACCACCGTATTGGGCTCTTTCAATGCTGTCTCTGAGTTCCCAACCAGTAGATCAATTCCAAAAAAATCAAAAAAGTTGGCGTCTGCAAAGGTTACATTCAATTCTTTTGTGTTTGTCTCGGAATCACTTTTTCTTAGAAGTAGGCTCCCTCGATTACGAAATCTAAAGGTCTTTTCCACTTGTGGAAAATCGTTTTGCATTGCCGTCGCCATAGGAGCAGCCGCTGTAGAAGCCTTCATTTCAGCTCCCCCAAATTTAATATCGGTATCTATTCTATAAATGCGGTCTGCATCGGCAAACATTTTATCAAAACTTAATTCATCATAGATGTATAATGAAATAAGTAAGCCCCCTGCCATACCAACAGCGAGGCCAAAAACATTTAGAGAGGTAAAAAAAGGTTGCCTTTTTAAGCTTCTCCAAGCGATTTTTAGATAGTTTCTAAACATGATTCTAGTTTTTTGATTGATTGATGATTATTCTGTGCGCAAACTTTTAATAGGATTCGCAATAGCGGCCTTAATACTTTGATAACTAACCGTGATTATTGAAATGGCCACTGCTAAAAATGCCGCTAGCACAAAAACCCAAATCCCAATTTCAATGCGATATGAAAAATCTTCTAGCCATTTGTTCATAGCGTACCAACCTAGAGGCAGGGAAACCAAAATCGCAACCCCCACAAGTTTTAAAAAGTCTACCGAAAGTCTATATGAAATCTGACCCACGCTTGCACCCATTACTTTTCTTATACCAATTTCCTTGGTGCGCTTTTCAGCGTTAAAAGCCGCTAATCCAAATAACCCTAAGCAAGCAATTAATATGGAAAGGGCTGTAAATATGAAAAAGATTCGGCCTAATCGTTGTTCTGATTGATACGTATCATTAAACGAGTCTTCCATAAAGTAGTAATCAAAAGGTTGCCCAGGTGCTATTTGATTCCAAATCCCTTCGATTCCCGCTATGGCATTTGAAAAGTTTCCTGATTCTAATTTAACTGCTAGTGCATATGCTCTGTCGTCCAGGTGAAGGCTCAATGATTCTATCTCGGCCCTAAAAGGTGAAAAATGAAAATCCTTAACTACTCCAATTATCGTAAAAAACTCTGGGTTTTCGCTTCCCAAAGGAGCATAACGTTTTCCGATTACCTCTTCTGGTGATACACCAATTACTGATACTGCAGACTCATTCACGATTATACTAGTAGAATCATTCTTGAAATCACGATTAAAATCCCTACCAGCAATTATCTGAAAATCCATCGTGGACACATAATCAAAATCTACACCCCATCTTTGCAAACTAAGGGCGTTTTCTTGGTCAGTAAGACCCTCTTCTGGTGCAAATGTGGTATCTGATCTAGATGAGGGTGTGGGAAAAAAGCTGCTTAAGGTTGCATTTTTGACATAACTCAGTTTTTTCACTTCTTCCTTAAAG
>CAZYQR010000123.1:0-7395 GCA_964649755.1 uncultured Maribacter sp.
TAAATCTGCAAAATGCCTTCCATGCCCTGAATATAATTTTGTATCACCAGCACCTAAAAACAGTTCAATACCATCATATCCTGTTTCTTTTAGGGCATCTACAATGTTGTAGTGCTCATGTGTGACATGGGCGGTCCACACCAACATGTTCATTCCAATTTTCATAAAAAATTATATGTTATTAATATTCAGTTGCGGGCATTACTTCTTCATGAGGCGCATCCTTGATTTTAAGTTTTTTGACCCAAAATAAAAGAATAATAAAAAGTACAACTAGTATTGCAGGAAAAGTAATTAAGTTTTGTAAAGTATTCTGACCTGCGGCTAGTTCCAATTCGTCCCCAGTTAAGCCCATAGCTAAGGCCTTCTCGTGTGCACTATCTATCCAACTTCCAATTATGGGCTGCAAGTTGCCAGTAAAAAACATACCGATGGCCCCTACCACAGACATGCCTAGAGCACCACTTTTTGGAATTTTTTCTGCAACAAAACCAATCATATTTGGCCAGAAAAAACATACACCAAGAGCAAAAACAATTGCTCCTAAATATACAATACTACCTGTCAGGGTACTTAGCAAAAAAATACCAGTTGCAGTTAGCAATGCAGAGCCGAGAAGTACTCCAGTCTGGTCAAATTTATGTACAATCTCACCACCGAAGTAACGACCAACTGCCATAATACCAAATATAAGGGCCATAATCAATAATGGATCAGCCCCACTTTTATCTAAAACGAGGGTAGCCCATTGGGTAGGTCCAAATTCTGATATCGCAGTCAGCATCATGCAGATTGCGATAAAAATAAACAACGGCGTTGCCATTGCTTTTAGATTCCCTTTTATAGTGGCCGCTTCTTGTATTCTCGGTTTTGGAAATGTTTGTCCGAAGAAGAAATAGGCGTAAATCAAGGTTGGGACCAATATAATCCATATTTGTGCCTGCCAACCTAAGTTTGCATTGGTCATAAAATAACTGATTAAACTTCCTAGAACAAGTCCTCCGGGAAACCACATATGAAACCGATTCATTAAGGTATTCATTTTCTTTCCAGTTGCACTGTCGGTAATCATGGGATTGCAGGCCGCTTCTGTACAACCATTGCCTAATCCTATAAGTAAAGTAGAAAGAATCAAGCCCCAATAGCCACCGGAATATATAGTCAGTATGATTCCCAATGTATGTGAAAAGAAGGCGAATTGCATGATTTTTTTAGGACCAATTGTATGGTATGTCAATCCACCAATGATCATGGCGATAGGAAATCCAAAGAACCACATAGAATTGATTTCTCCCAACTGCTTGGCGGTAAGGTCGAATGCCTCTGCTAATTCTGGCAAAACGCCAGCCCGTAAACTGAAAGAGAACGCTGTGGTAATCAATGCAAAGCAGCTTCCGTAGAAAAGTCTATTGGCGTTTGCAGCAGCTACGACCGTGGTATTTTCCATAAGATAATTTGTTTTAGGTTTGGTTGCTATTAAATTGCAATATTGGAATTAGTGAATTAATTTAACCCCTTTTCATCTAATATCATAATTAAAACGCCGATGGGCCTAATTAATATCAAAAAAAGTATAAAATGTATAAAGGGTTACAAATATATCATCTCATCAATTTTTTAGTTAAATTAGAAGCTTAAGTGAAATTATTTATTTTCTGTACTAAGTTCAATAGGCAATTTTAAATGCCTGTAGTTGTACGTAGAAACATTAAAGTATTTAAACTATGCAAAAAAACAATTACCCTAAACTGCACAATGCCTCTTGGCCTGGTGTGGTTGGAAAAGGCCCGGATTCCGAACCTCCTATTTCGATTGATACAATGATAGATTTAACAGCCAATGCAATAGTTGATGGCGTTAAATTTGATGGTTTTGACCTTTTTCTTTTTGACCCGCATATGGATATAGATGCGTCAAGGGAGGGTATAAAGAAAATGGCTGACAAAGCCATGGCTAAAAATCTGGAAATAGGCAGTTTGGTCGCCCCCGTATGGACACCTACTGGAGGTGGGTCAGCTATGGGTTCAAAAGAGGAACGAAATCAATTTTTAACCCAAGTTAGAAAATCATGTATCATAGGGAAAGAACTTCGGGATATTGGTGTTAGACCTAATGGAGTTATACGGATCGATTCTTCAGTAGATCCTGAAAGTTGGGCTGTAGACCCTGTTGCAAATACCAAATTAATTGCCCGGACATTTCGCGAAGCCTGTGATATTGCAGCCGATTACGGCGAATCTCTTGCTGCCGAGGGTGAAATATGTTGGGGTGGAATGCACGGCTGGAAATCAATGATTAACACCCTTGAAGAAGTTAATAGGCCTAATATTGGTTTTCAAGCAGATATGGCACATACTTTATTGTATCTATTAGGATATAATAAACCTGATGAAAGAATCTTACCTGAGGATTTTAAGTGGGGAGATAGAACGGCTTTGACCGAAGGTCTTAAAACCTTGACAGCTGCATTACGACCTTGGACCATTGATTTTCATGTGGCACAGAACGACGGTACCGTTTTCGGCGCGGGTTCTCATGATAAAACCGGACGGCATTGTCAAGCAGCAGACCCCAATGGTAAATTGAATATTCCTGTAGATGCAGGGCATTGGTTAAGAGATGAAAATGGTATACTCACAAAAAAAATCAGACATATTTGTTGGGATGGTTGTATGTTCCCCAACGAAATTATGATGCAACCTAAAACTTGGAACGATGTACTTGCCGCTATGATAAAAGTGAGGGAATTACATGGTTGGTATGAAGAAGAATAGCCCAATATTAAATCATTAGAAATTTTTAAATGAGTGCTAAAAAGGAAATACGAATAGGATTGATAGGCTATGGTTTTATGGGAAGAACCCATACGAATGCCTATAAAAGGGTCGGAGATTTTTTCCCTGATTTAAAGTATAGTCCAGTTTTAAAAACGGTATGCGCCCGTAATGAAGAACGTGTGAAAGCGTTCGCAGAGCAATGGGGCTTTGAATCGTATGAAACCGATTGGAAAGCGGTAATAGCCAGAGATGATATCGACGCCATAGATATATGCACACCAAATAATATGCATGCGAAAATTGCCATTGCGGCAGCTGAGGCTGGTAAAATGGTGCTTTGTGAAAAGCCTTTGGCAAGAACAGTAGGCGAGGCCCAACCCATGGTGGATGCCATAGAAAAGGCAGGAGTTCCGAATACCGTTTATTATAATTATCGCCGTATTCCTGCTGTAACATTGGCCAAACAGTTGATTGATGCAGGAAAATTGGGTAAAATATTCCATTATCGTGCAAACTTTTTGCAAGATTGGACAATTAGCCCAGAGTTGCCCCAAGGAGGCGAAGGGTTATGGAGATTGGATAATGATGCTGCCGGTTCTGGAGTTACGGGTGATTTATTGGCCCACTGTATTGATACGGCCATGTGGTTGAACGGTGGTATTAAAGATGTTTCTGCAGTTACTGAAACTTTTATCAAGGAACGGGTGCATACTGGTACAGGCGAGGTCCAGAAAGTAGGTATTGACGATGCTTGTATATTTCATTGTCATTTTGATAATGGTTCCCTTGGTGTTTTTGAGTCTACAAGATATGCACGTGGTCACAAAGCACTTTATACTTTTGAGATCAATGGGGAGCATGCCTCTATTAAATGGAATTTACATGATTTGAATCGCTTGGAGTATTTTGACCATAGAGATGAGTCCATAGAACGAGGATGGCGTTCCATTCATGTTACTGATGGGGATCAACCTTATATGGATAAATGGTGGGTGCCAGGTCTATCAATCGGTTATGAGCATAGTTTTGTGCATCAAATCGCTGATTTTTTCAAAAGTTTGGAAAACGGAGCGCCTTGTTCACCATCATTCAGAGATGCACAAGAAACCCAAAAGGTCTGCGAAGCGGTGTTAGAATCTGCCAAATCAAGAAGCTGGAAGGACACCGGAGTAAACTGGAAGCATTTGGAATAAATACAATTAAAAAGAAATGAGCGAATCAATTAAAGGATTTTGTTTGCATGGCAAGGAAAAGATATATCCTAATTCTGGGGTTTCGGTAACCAGTAATACTGCAGTAGTTGATATGGAAATGCCAACTCTCAATGAAGGAGAGATTTTAGCAAAAACATTATATACTGGAATCTGTGGGTCTGACAATAGTGCTTCTTTGGGGAAAGCGAATTTTGATTGGGTAGAGCGCCCGAGAGTCATAGGCCATGAATTCAGTGCAGAAATTTTAGAATTGGGCCCAGGTGATCATGGAGAGCTCAAGGTTGGAGACAAGTTCACTCCTTTGGCAATGTTAGGGTGCCAAGATGAGGAGTGCCCGGCATGTAGCGTTGCAAAATGGAACTTATGTCCATCAAAACAAATTATTGGTTTTCATAGAAATGGAGGCTTTGGACAACATGTTGTATTGGAATCTGACCGCGTGGTAACTTTAATGGATGGTTTGACAGCCGAGCAAGGAGCATTAGTTGAGCCTCTATCCGTAGTTGTCAATGCCTTACATAATAAATGCAATATAAAACCAGGCCAAGATGTTGTGGTCACCGGTTGTGGGATTATTGGATTGATGTCGGCAGAATTGGCAAAAGCAGCAGGGGCAAGAGTATTGGTCACGGGTATTGCCCATGATCGCGATATTCGCTTGAAACGAGCTGCCAAACGGGGTTTTATAACCATTGAAGTTTCCCCAGAAAATACACTGAAAAACCAATTGGCTAAAGGTATAGTAGATGCCAAGGGCATTCCTTTTGGCGCCAATGGGCAAGTGGATTTGCTCATAGAATGTTCAGGTGTGCCCCAGGTTTTAACTGAAGCTATCTCCGTTGTGCGGCCGGAAGGGGATATTTGTGTGATAGCTACCTACGGAAAGGAAGTTGAGATAAATGCAACGCACTTAACCCGAACTTCCTTGAATATGAGAGGATCCATGGGATCCTGTCGTGAGGATTATATGGTTGCCCAAAAATTGATGGTTACAGGAGTCTTTCCTTCTGAGCATTATACTGATATGTATGATTTTCAAGATATTACACAAGCTTTTGAAGACTCGATTAAAGCAAACAACATGAAGGCTGTTGTTAAAATGAACTAAAAATTATTTTCCATTAGCAAAACTACATGCATACAATATTTATTACGGGAGGTACAGGTTGTATAGGGTCAGTAACGATTTATAAGCTATTGCAATCCAAAGAAGTTGGTAAAATTGTTATTGCAACCAGATCTAATAATCCTGACCCCCTTAAATTGTGGTTGGGAGACACCCTTAATTCCCGTTTGGAATTTATGACTTTGGATGTGTCTGATTACAAAGCGATTGAGGAAGTAGTGCTAAAAGTAAATCCAACCCACATTATTCATTTAGGGGCTTACCAAAGTCCAGATTGTTCCAGAGACCATATCGGAGGTATGGAAATCAATACAGGAGGTACGATGGCCTTGTTCGATGTTGCTGAAAAACTAGAGAACCTTGAGCGTTTTGTTTTTGCAAGTTCAGGGGCTGTTTATGGTATGAGATCAATGTATTCTGAGGATGATATAGAAGAAAATGCTCGTTTAGCCCCACCGAATCATTATGGGATTTGGAAATTAGCTGGGGAACACCTTGCTCGATTGTTTTATGACAAAACTAAAGTACCAACAGTTTGCTTGAGAATAAATACAACATATGGTAAAGGTCGGGATAAGGGTAAAACTTCAGCGCCTACAAATGCACTTAAAGCTATTGCCATGGGAGCGGTATCCAATGAGATTATTCCTTTTGAAATGCCCTATCATGGCCGTGAAAATTATCATTTTGTAGAAGACGTAGGTCACCATTTTGCAACCTGTACTTTGGAGGATTATGAGGGTTTCAATGTTTTTAATATCAAAGGTAAAACAATTGCGATTGAGGAGTTCTTGAAAATTGCTAACGAACAGGCCAATGCATTGGGCATTGGCGCATTTGCAAAACTATCGATTGCAGAAAATGCGGAACCCAATCTGTTTGTTCATGATTTGGATCACAAAAAAATAGATAGTGCGTTTAAAGATTTACCCCTTACTTCAATTGATGAGGGAGTACGTGTTTCACTTGAACAATTTCTTGAAATGGCTAAAAACGGAATATTAAATTACTCAGTATGAGTTTGATGAAAAAAATAGGTATCGGACTAATAGGCGCTGGTGACATAGCCAACCTTCATGCAGAAGCCATAAACGCTATGGAGGATGTTGAACTTGTTGGTCTCTGGAATCGTTCTCCAGCAAAGGGTGAAGTAAAAGCTGAAAAATTTGGATGTACATGTTATTCTTCAGTTGAAGAATTGTTGGATAACCCAAAAATAGAGGCGGTTTTTATTCTGACCAATATGGAAACGCACTGTGTGTATACAATTATGGCTGCTGAAGCTGGTAAACATATCTTAGTCGAAAAACCAGCAGCATCAAGTATTGAAGAACTAAAAGAGATGCAGAAGGCTATTGACAAGGCTGGAGTAAAATGTATGCCAGTTCATAATTACATTTATGAACCTGGCATGGAGCGAGCAAAATCAATGATTGAATCTGGTAAGTTAGGCGATATCACCCAGTTTTATATGATGTATAATATTCATCATGCTGACGATATTAGAGCGCGTTACCCTGGTGTTATTCGACAGATATTGACACACCATTCCTATACAATGTTGTATTTGGCAGGGCAGCCTAAATCTGTCTCATGCTTTAAAAATACAGTAGATGATTCGATCGCCCCTCAAGAAAATGTTGCTATGGCGAACATACAAATGCAGAACGGTACCTTAAGCCATTTATGTGCAAGTTTTGCCAATGATGACCATTCAGGTGACCCTTGGTCGTGTATTATAAAAGTTATCGGTACCAAAGGAAGCACTCGTTATAGTTATAGGGATTTTGTGATCAATGATAGAAATGGAGCACATTCTCAAACCTATCAATGTTACCCTGAATCAATAAAAAATACGGCCACACATTTTGTAAATAGGGTTTTACGAAATGGTGAAGAACCGCTTTCGAGCTTGCAAGATGCTATTAGCTGCCAACGAGTTATAGAGGCTTGTGAAGAATCTGTTGAGCGAGGGATCCATGTAACGTTATGATTAACATTACCAAAATAAGGTAAAGAAATATGGCATTTATGAAAGATAGGATTTTTAGGACTGTAATTACATTGCTTTGTTTTTTTGCTATAGGGTGTATGGATAAGGGTGATTCGCTTGAGATAAGGAAAGATTCCCACATCGTTCTTATAGGCAATAACCTCGGTTCTCGGATGTTGAATTTCGGACATTTTGAGACGGAGATGCACCTGCGTTATCCGGATAGTACGTTGTTTATTCGTAATATGGCCGATGGTGGAAATACTCCAGGGTTTCGCCCACATT
>CAZYQR010000124.1:0-7384 GCA_964649755.1 uncultured Maribacter sp.
TGGCAAAGGATTTTCTTTTTGGGCAAAAGCTGTGGCCTCTGCACTACCCTTTCGAGCTTCAATCAATTCCCGCAATGATTTTTCATCAATCAAGGGTAAATCACAGGCTAATACCAACCAAGCGACATCGGGATATTTTTTATGTGCGGACAAAATCCCATTAAAAGGACCTTTAAAAACATCCTCATCAACAATGGTATTGAAAGTCGATGATATTTCAGCTTCCTGCTCTTTACGAATACTCATAAAGGTTTTATCACAGATCCTTTCCAACAATTGGTAAAGATAATCGCGCTGCGGAATACCATGATAGGCAATAAGCCCTTTGTCCATGCCCATGCGCGTACTCTTTCCCCCAGAAAGCACTAACCCATATATTTTATCTACTAAAGTCATTTTTACCTCCCGCTTTTTGTTCCAACTGAATGTTTGAAATTAAAATATCATGGGACAGCGCCTTACACATATCATAGATGGTAAGCGCACTTACCGAAACACCTGTCAAGGCTTCCATTTCAACTCCTGTACGCTCAGTACATTTTACCTTGCAAACAATTCGCAAAGTATGATCCACTGGTTGAATTTCGATATGTACTTTGGAAAGGTTGATTTGATGACAAAGCGGAATCAATTCCGAAGTCTTCTTTACAGCTTGTATACCCGCAATTACGGCTGTTTGAATGATGCTTCCTTTAGTCCCTAAAAAATCCTGGGCAGCCAAGGTTTCAAAAACTTCTTTTGGAAATTGTACACAACCTGAAGCAGTTGCAGTTCGCGTCGTACTATTTTTGTTGGAAACATCGACCATGGAAGCATTTCCAGCTTCATCTATATGTGAAAGTTCCTTGCTCATTTATCCGCCGATTGAAGTCATTGAATTAGCAAAAACACCTTTGTGTTTTTGTTGTGCCTCAAAACCTGTTTTAGTCCTGCTACCTACAGCTTTCAAAATCTGTTCCTTAACTTTTTCTTCAGATGCTTCACTCCTCAAAATATCCCTGATATTCATACAGGCTTGGGCATATAAGCAGGTAATGACATCCCCTGTGGCCGTAATACGCAATCTGTTACAACTACCACAAAAGGTTCTGCTAAAAGATGGTATGACCCCAAAAGTGCCTTTAAAACCGGGTATTTTATAATTGATGGATGTTGATGTTTCCTCTGAAGGAAGCTTTTCGTAATCGGGATAGGCTTCTTTGATATATGCTAAAATTCGCTTGTAATCCCAAGCAATACTATCAAATTTACGGGACCCTCCGTTAAAGGGCATTTCCTCCAAATACCGAACAGAAACGTCATAATGTTTTGTCAAATCCAACATTGGGAGTATATCCTCAGTATTCTGACCGTCTAAAGCAATAAAATTGATGCGTACTTTAAAACCTTCGGTGATCAATCGTAAAATATTATTATGCACGGTATCATACTGGTCACGTCGGGTAATTTTTTCGAAAGTCGCCCGATTTATGGCATCCATACTTACATTGATGTTCGTAATACCCAATTCTTTGAGTTCATCAATATGCGGGCCGATCAAAGTAGCATTTGTAGTAACAGAAATTTCGTTTAGGCCTTCCATCTTGGAAAGATTGCGGAGTAATACCATCAAATCTTTACGGACAAAAGGCTCACCGCCCGTTATCCTGATTTTATCAATGCCTTGGGAAACCATTATTTCACTTAGCTTGGATAACTCAGCAATCGTAAATAGTTTGTCATTATGAGAAAAATCAATACCCTCTGCAGGCATGCAATAGTTGCAGCGCAGATTGCAGCGGTCAGTAACCGCCAAACGTAAATAATTTATTTTTCTATTGTGATTGTCTATCAACATATTTTAAGGATGAGCGGATACCCACACGGATTTGTTCTTGAATACTTCTTTTTTCCAAATTGGCACGGTTTCCTTAAGCGTATCAATTAAAAACTTACATGCTTCAAAGCACTCAGTTCTATGAGCCGCAGAAACCCCGACCACCACAACAGCTTCCTGTACTTTTTTCAATCCAACAGCATGACGAATCACAACCTTATTCAATGGCCACTTGACAGAAGCCTGATTGGCAATTTTCCCCATTTCCTTCAAAGCCATAGTTTTATAGCTTTCAAATTCTAAGGATACTACTGTTTCGTTATTTGTAAAATCCCTGACAGTACCTACGAACACACAAATTCCTCCGCTTGCGGCATCTGATAATTCATCATACACCACAGCAGTATCTATCTTGTCTACAATTTCAATAATTGGTTTCTGCATTAACCTCCGCTTACTGGTGGAATTATAGCAATTTCATCATTGCTTTGCAAAGGTACATCATTGGAAGCATATTCGCCATTAACAGCAACAGCTAGCGACGACAATTTGCTAAATTCTGGATAGGAATCATTCATTAAATGAATTAATTCGCCTACTGAATTCGGTTTTTCTTCCAAAGCGGATAAATCCAAGGTGGATTTACCCGCAATATCCTTTGCAATTCCAAAAAGAAATACTTCCATAATTAACCTATCAATTCTTTCTTATTCAACTGATCTACAAAAGGTTGCTTGTACAATCGACTGCCAGTTGCCTTATTTATTGCTATGGCTATGGCAGCACCTGCAGGCGGTAAAGCAGGTTCGCCCAAGCCCGTTGGACTTAATGTGTTCTTTACAAAATAAGTTTCTACTTTTGGTGATTCTTTCATTCGGATTAATCGATAATTGTCATAATTATTGCTCTTTGGTGCTCCGTTATCAAATGTCAAGTTCCCATACATAGAATGGCCAATACCATCAATAACCCCACCTTCTATTTGGTTGAGTGCTCCTAAAGGATTGACTACGATACCGCAATCAACGGCAACAGTGACTTTTTTGACCACTGGCCTGTTATTTTCCATAACTACATCAGCAACCTCTGCCACGTGTGTATTATGACAATAGTAAGCGCAAAATCCTTGATAAACCCCTTCTTTAGGTTTGCGAAGACCTGATTTTTCAACAACAAGGTTGATAACATCTTCCATTCGTTCTGCAGAATACTGGATACGTTCATCGGTGATGCCCTTTACTTTTTGCAATAAATCCAACCGCATTCGAACAGGGTCCTTATCCAAAACCTCTGCTAATTCATCCATGAACGCCTGTTCAGCGAACGACAGGAAGTTGGTGTAAGGTGCACGCCATGCACCTGTTGTTATGTTACTATCATATTTCGCGACATCCACTTGGTAATTCTCAATTGCCCCTGCTGGGAAAAAGTTGGGTATGAGCCCATACATATTACTATTAATAGAAGCTTCTTTCAAATGATATCCTGTAATCTCACCATCTTTTATTGAAGCACTGATTCTATACTTAATTGCTGGTCTATATATACCTGCAGTCATATCGTCTTCCCTTGAAAAGACTACTTGGACAGGTTTTTTGGCCAAGCTGGAAATCTCGGCAGCTTCCATCGCAAAATCCCCGTACAATCTTCGGCCAAAGCCACCACCCATTCGGGTCATTTCAAGTTCAATGTCAGCCACATCACGTTCCAACATTTCTGCTATACGATTGGCAGTGCCTTCAGGAGTTTGAATGGGCCCAACCAAATGAATTTTATCGTCAGTAACATTCGCATAAAAATTCATAGGCTCCATACAGTTATGGGGCAGGAACGGAGATTCATAAGTACGTTCTAATACTTTATCAGCAGTTTTGAATGCTTTTTTTACGTCGCCATCTGCTCTCAGGGTATTAAATTCTGTGCCATCTAAAAGTGCCAACAACTTCTTATCATGCATTGCTGTACTTTCCATAGGCGTAGCATCACTCCATTGGGCTGTCAATGCCTCCTTAGCTTTCATGGCACGCCAGGTTGAACTGGCTAAAACGGCCACTTTATCACCAAATTTGATGACTTCTGCCACCCCATCCATTTCCTTAGTTATACTGTCATCAAAAGAATCCAACTTCTTTCCAAAAGAAGGAGGCCTCAAAACTGAAGCATACAACATACCCTCTTGCTTATAATCCAGTCCAAATAATGGTTTGCCAGTAATAATCCCATCAATATCCACATTCTTAGCATCCGTACCGATTATTTTATAATCCTTTGGGTCTTTCAAGCCCACATCTTCAGGAACTTCCAAAAGAGCAGCTTCTTTTACCACATCACCATACCCCAAAGTCTCACCAGCAGCATTGGTTATTATACCTTGGTTAGCTCTGCATTCAGAAGCATCAACACCCCAACGAGCGGCAGCGGCATTAACCAACATCTGCCTTGCGGTCGCACCTGTTTGACGAAGAGGATCCCATCCAAATCTGATGGATTGGCTTCCGCCAGCTACTTGTCGGGTATAATTATTTGTATCTAATTTACCCTGAACAACATTTACCTGGTCCCAAGGAACATCAAGTTCCTCTGCTATAATCATTGGCATGGACGTCTTTACCCCCTGTCCAATTTCAGGGTTAGGGGCAAAAATGGTGACCATACCATTATCTGCAATTTTTATAAATGCATTAAAATCATTGAAATTCAAACTTGATATGTCGATTGGCATTTCTGCCTTAGGCTTACATGCAGTGAACAAGTTAAAGCCTATGAGCATTCCACCACCTGCAAGGGAAGATGTTCTTATGAATGCCCTTCTATTGAATTTTGAAGGTATTAGTGTTGACATGCTTTTGTTTTTTGAAATTGGATTAGTTCATTTTTTCGGCTGCAACAGCTACGGCCTCGTTTATTCGGGTATAAGAAGCACATCGGCAAATGTTGCCATTCATGGCATTCTTGATTTCCTCCCCGCTTGGATTTGAGTTCTTTTCCAAGAAGGCCGATGCAGTCATAATTTGACCTGCTTGACAATAACCACATTGGGGCACATCAATCTCTTTCCAAGCTTCTTGTACAGGATGTGAACCATCTTCTGAAAGTCCTTCAATGGTGGTTATACTCTTTCCTTCCATCTGTGCTATGGGCAAAAGGCAACTTTGAATAGCGCTTCCATCAACATGTACGTTACATGCTCCGCATTGCCCTATTCCACAGCTGTACTTGGTCCCAACCAGTTCTAAGTGATCTCGTAAAACCCAAAGTAAAGGAGTATCTGCAGATACTTCGACTGTTTGGGAGTTACCATTGATTTTTAAATTGTATGTCGGCATTTTCTATCTGTATTGAATTAGTTAATTAAATACATCCCATGGTAGGGATTTAAAGGTCTATAAATAATGCAAATTGCATCAGCTTGTAAATTAATCAAAAAAAAATAGGAAGCTTTTTTGAGGGTATTATTTTAACCTTTTTTTATGCTAATCCTTTTGATTGAAAATATGCTTGATCAATTTAAGCTATTACCCTATTTTTGCAAGGATGAACGAATCAAAATATATAAGCAGTTTACAAAATTCATTGGTAAAGCAAATTGTGCTGCTAAAGGAAAAATCACGGGAAAGAAGAAATTTGGGATTATTTGCTTTAGAGGGGAAACGGGAGCTCTCAATGGCCATAAAAGCAAATTATGAAATTGAAACACTCCTTTATTTTCCGCAAATAATTGCTGAAGACAGCATTATGAATCTTATAAAGGGTATAAAAAATAAGCCTGAAATGATTCAAGTTTCAAATGCCGTCTATCAAAAAATTGCCTACCGGGACTCCACGGAAGGTGTTGTTGCCATTGTGAAGCAAAAATCCCATTTATTGGATGAACTGTATTTGGAAAACGACAAGGCATTAATCCTTGTGGCCGAAGCACCGGAAAAACCTGGTAATATAGGAGCGTTACTCCGAACCGCAGACGCAGCAAACTTGGATGCCGTACTAATTGCCAATCCCAAAGGTGACCTTTACAATCCTAATATTATTCGTTCGAGTATTGGTTGTGTATTTACTAATAAAACTGCTGTTGGAAGCACATCTGAGATTATAGAATTCCTGAAAGACAGGAATATAGACATCTATTGTGCGGCACTTTCAGCTTCGGAGAATTATACCAAAGTTAACTTTACGAAAGCATCTGCAATTGTTGTTGGCACAGAATCAAATGGTTTATCAAATGAATGGCTAGAGGCTTCTACACAAAATATCATAATTCCCATGCAAGGTGAAATAGATTCGATGAATGTTTCAGTATCGGCTGCAATACTTATATTTGAAGCTAAACGACAAAGGTCCATATAATGACCAACTAAGTCCTTAAGCAGATTATACCAAAAACAAACAATGACCCATACCAATCTATTTTATATAATCATCGCAATTTTGTTGATCGAATTCATAATTGAATCCATCCTCGATTATTTAAATTCTAAACGCTATAATGATCTTGTACCTGAAGAACTGCATGACGTTTACGATTCCGAAGAGTATCAAAAATCGCAGAACTACAAAAAGACCAACTACAAATTTGGAATTTTGACATCTAGTTTTTCATTGCTTTTGACCTTGGTTTTTTTATTATTTGGAGGATTTGAATGGCTTGATAACATTGCACGCGGTGTTTCAGACAATAACATTGTAATAGCCCTTGTATTCTTTGCAATTATCATGATTGGTAGTGATCTTATTACCACTCCCTTTGGCTATTACAAAACATTCGTCATCGAGGAAAAATTTGGTTTTAATAAGACCACAAAGACCACATTTGTTATGGATAAATTGAAGGGATGGGTGATGTTGGCGATAATCGGCGGAGGTATTACCGCGCTGATAATTTGGTTTTTTGAATGGGCCGGGACCAACTTTTGGGTTTATGCTTGGGCTGTGGTAGCGGCATTCACGTTGTTCATGAACCTTTTCTACAGTAAATTGATAGTGCCTTTATTTAATAAGCAAAAACCTTTGGAAGAAGGAAGTCTAAAGAGCAAAATAGAGTCCTATGCCCATAAGGTGGGTTTTGAACTCAAAAATATCTTCGTTATCGATGGTTCTAAAAGGTCAACCAAAGCGAATGCTTATTTTTCTGGATTTGGAAAAGAAAAAAGAGTCACACTTTACGATACGTTGATCAATGATTTGGATGAAGATGAAATCGTTGCCGTTTTAGCCCATGAGGTCGGGCATTACAAACGCAATCACATTGTTTTCAATATAGTAACATCTATCTTAATAACAGGATTCACCTTGTTTCTTTTATCCCTATTTATCAATAATCCAGAGGTTTCAAAAGCAATAGGCGTTTCAAAACCTAGCTTTCATGCGGCTCTAATTGGTTTCGGCATCCTTTATAGTCCAATATCCGAATTAACAGGTTTGGTCATGAATTATTTTTCCCGGAAGTTTGAATACCAAGCCGATGATTATGCGAAAAACACCTTTGCGGCAAAGCCTTTGATAACATCACTCAAGAAGCTTTCAAAGAACAGCCTGAGCAACCTTACTCCCCATCCTGCTTACGTTTTCATG
>CAZYQR010000125.1:0-7383 GCA_964649755.1 uncultured Maribacter sp.
CTGGCACTAATTTCTTTTTTGATTATCTACCCAAATGTGTTTTTGTATTTGAATATGATTTGCGGGCGAACAAATCAGGTGATTTCAGTAACGGGATTACCACTTTTCAAAGTATGTATGCTCCCGAATTCAGTAGCCATAGCGAGAGGGTTAGAATCAATGTCGAATAACAAAAACCTATAAGTCACTGAAAGTAAAACAATTGACTTTCGACAAAAGGGTTAATAAATTCTTATTTTTAGAGTATTAACAACTAAATCAATGTAATATGAATTCAAAAGTTTTATTAGCACTACGAATTGTATTTGGACTATTTTTAGTGACCTTCGGGTTGAATAAATTTCTCGACTTTATGCCACCCATGGAAATGGGAGAAGCTGCGGGCAGCTATTTTGGAGCTTTGATGAGCACCAAAACAATGATGCTTGTCGCTATAGTTGAAATTCTAGCAGGTTTATCATTATTACTGAACAAGTATGCTGCTTTGATGATGCTTATATTAATGAGTGTTTCTGTAAATGCAGTACTGTTCCACGCCACTTTAGAACCTAGTACAATTCCCCCTGCTTTAGTATTATTGGTCTTGAACATAGTTATGCTATTTGTATACAAGGACAAGTACAAAAATCTGCTTAACGGCTAATTTGAAGAATTTACTTTACAAAGCGGTTTCGATTTAAAATCGGGACCGCTTCATTATTTTCTGGTTCTAGGAGGATATTTTGATAAAACCTTTTCAATAGTTTCCTTGAGTTTCTTTTCCCGTTCTATGGGAGTCAAATTTTTGTTCAAATGGCTTTTACTTATGGCTTGCCAAATCAGCAAATCTTTCTGGCTATCTACAAAATCAAAACTAATTTCACGTTGTAGATTTGACTGTCCTATGGGTATACCCACAGAAACACCACCACCAACATTTCCTCCAGTGCCACCTACTCCTACTCCAACGGTATTGCTTCTCGGAGTCTGGTAAATTCCACTTTGTATATTGATAAGAAAATCAGGTTCTTCAGAGAGCAATAATCCCTTGCTTTGCATAGCAGCGTCCAAAACTTTGACCAATCTTTTTTCATCCAATTCACTCAAACCGGTTTCCATGTCATCGAAGTAGTTATAAGTGGAATAATTGGAAAAATCTGTTTCCTTCTCATAATCTGTTTGCACGCGAACAACATGACAAGACGTGAATAAAAGCACTAACAGTATGTAACCTATACCTTTCATTAGCATCGTTTTACATAAATTTAAAGAAAAATAAGCACAGATTTGTACTTAAGTGAGGTTTAATCGTTTAACAGCACCCAGAGTCTATCCTTTAATTCTTGAATACCAAACTGCGAAACTGAGGAAATAAATAGATAAGGAATATCGGCAAAATCCTTATCCAATTCAATTTTCATTTCACCCATCAGTTCTTCATCGAGCATATCACTTTTGGAAATGGCCACTAATCTTTCTTTATCCAACAACTCCGGATTGTACCTTCTTAACTCATCCAAGAGAATTTCGTATTCCTTGCTAATGTCATTACTATCTGCCGGAATTAAAAACAAGAGGGTAGCATTTCGCTCAATATGCCTCAAGAAATAATGCCCAAGCCCCTTACCTTCGGCAGCTCCTTCAATAATTCCTGGGATATCGGCCATTACAAAACTATGGAAATCACGGTGTTGCACTATGCCTAAATTGGGCTTTAAGGTAGTAAACTCATAATCGGCTATTTTTGGTTTCGCGGAAGTTACGGCAGCAAGCAATGTAGATTTACCTGCATTGGGAAAACCGACTAAGCCTACATCGGCCAAAACTTTTAGCTCTAGGATAACATCGATTTCGCTACCCTCTACACCTGGTTGCGCATAACGGGGCGTTTGATTCGTTGATGTTTTAAAATGCCAATTACCACGGCCTCCCATACCTCCCTCAACCAGAATTATTTCCTCACCTACTTCTGTAATCTCGAAAAGCACTTCATTGGTTTCTACATTTTTGAAAATGGTTCCTAATGGCACATCAATATACATATCTTCACCATCAGCTCCTGAACTCCTGCTTTTACTCCCATGACCTCCATGACCTGCTTTGAAGTGTTTTTTGAATTTATAACTCACCAAGGTCCACAAGTTTTTGTTACCACGAACAATCACATGACCACCACGACCACCATCACCACCATCAGGCCCACCTTTGGTAATAAATTTCTCACGATGTAAATGCACAGAACCTTTGCCTCCATTACCAGAACTGGCATGAATTTTTACATAATCTACAAAGTTGCCCTCGGTCATAATTAATCTATTTGTCATTCCTGCGAATGCAAGAATCCATTATCAAAAGCAGTCTAAGAGTTCTCGACTGCGCCTGTTTACCAACTGGCAGGCTTTAACTGACGGGGATTGGTTTGTTACAACTCCTCTATTACCTTACCCAATCGGTGGGTAATGTCCTCAATGGCACCTATGCCATTTACATTATGGAATTTACCTTGGGTTTCGTAATAGGCTTGTAATGGAGCCGTCTTTTCGTTGTACTCCTCGAAACGATTCCTGATTTTTGACTCATCTTGATCATCGGTTCTGCCGCTCACTTTTCCCCGTTCCAACAAGCGTTGGATCAACACCTCATCATCCGCATCAAGGGCAATAGTGGCATCAATCTTCATGTTCTTACTCACCAAGAATTTATCCAAAGCCTTTGCCTGCGCAGTAGTTCTAGGAAATCCGTCAAAAATGAATCCACTGGCATCAGGGTTTTTCTCCACCTCATCCTCTAACATTTTAATGGTCACCTCATCAGGAACAAGATCTCCTTTGTCCATATACGACTTGGCCAAAGTGCCTAATTCAGTATCATTTTTAATATTATAACGAAAAACATCCCCGGTAGAAATGTGTTTTAAATTGTATTTGTCTCTTAAAAACTCGGCTTGGGTACCTTTTCCGGCTCCTGGTTTGCCGAAAAGAACAAGATTGATCATATGCTTTTGGTTTAATTGGTATACTTCTCTTAGGTTACGCCCCAACTCATTATAATCAAGTCCGTAACCCACAATAAATTTATCAGGGATATTTATGCCTACATAATCTATGGTGTATTCACCATTATAAACTTCAGATTTATAGAACAAGCTTGCAATTTTAAACTCTTTGACATTGGTATTGTTGAACAGATGCACCAATTCCTTTAATGTGCGACCAGAGTCTATAATATCCTCTAGAATAATCACGCTTTTACCCTGTAAATTATCTGATGGATCCAATAAAGTCTCCACAATTCCTGTTGAAGTCAAACCTCGATATGAACTTAGTTTTACGAAAGATACTTCACATGGATGAGGATAGGCCTTTAAAAAATCGGCTACAAACATAAATGCACCATTCAAAACCCCAACAAAAACAGGAGTTTCGTCTTTATAATCAGCAGCAATTTTATCAGCAACTGCTTTTACTGCGTTTAGAATCTGTTCTTCGCTCAGAAAGGGTTTGAAGTATTTATCGTGAAGTTTTATCAATGGCTTAAAGCTTAATAGGACGGCAAAGATACCATTTTGATTTCTCTTTTTAAATGACAGCCCAAGAGTTTTAAGATTTAGGTGTATTTTTGTTGAAATTATCCAAATTTCATTAACCCAAACCGTATAAAACAATACATGGATTATTTTTCTTCTGACTTTACTTTGGGGATCCTAGGCGGTGGCCAACTGGGTAAAATGATGTTGTACGAAACCCGTAAATTTGATATTCGCACCAAGGTCATGGACGCCTCGAATGAAGCTCCGTGTAAAATAGCCTGTAATGAATTTGTTATCGGGGATTTATTGGATTTTGATGCGGTTTATAATTTTGGGACAAACGTAGATGTGCTCACTATTGAAATTGAAAATGTAAATGTCGAGGCACTGGAGAAGTTGGAAAATGAGGGAGTCAAAGTTTATCCTCCCACTGCTGCCTTGCGCATTATTCAAAACAAAGCCAAACAGAAGTTGTTTTATATTGACCATGGTATCCCTACTGCTGATTTTTCTCGTTTTGCTTATGCTAGCGAAATTAGGGAAAGTATTGAGCATAGTAGTTTGGAATTTCCGTTCGTATGGAAAAGTGCCCAATTTGGATATGACGGGCAAGGGGTAAAAATAGTTCGGAGCATTGAAGACTTGGAAGGTTTGCCGCATGGTGAGTGTATTACCGAGGAAATGATTCCGTTTAAAAATGAACTTGCGGTAATTGTAGCCCGAAATGTTAGTGGCGAAGTAGTTACTTATCCTGTTGTTGAAATGGAATTCCACCCCGAGGCAAATCAAGTTGAATATGTTATCTGTCCAGCTCGTATTGATGAAAAGGTCGCCCAGAAAGCAAGGGAAATTGCCCTGAAAGTTTCCAGTGGCATAAAACATGTTGGTCTTTTGGCTGTTGAAATGTTCCAAACCAAGGAAGATGAAATCTTGGTGAATGAAGTAGCTCCCAGACCGCATAATAGTGGACATTACAGCATAGAGGCGAGCTACACTAATCAATTCGAACAACATATACGTGCCATATTGGATTTGCCCTTAGGCAATACTGATAGTAAAGTAGCTGGGATAATGGTAAATTTGGTAGGTGCAGAAGGGCATACCGGTAATGTTGTTTATGAAAATATGGAAGCCATTTTAAAATTAGATGGGGTTACTCCCCATATCTATGGAAAAAAACAAACAAGGCCTTTTCGTAAAATGGGTCACGTGACCATTGTTAATGAGGATATTGAAGAAGCCCGAAAAATTGCACAACAAGTAAAAGAAACCATCAAAGTAATAAGTAAATAAAAGCGCATGAGCAAAGTAGCCATAGTAATGGGAAGCACTAGCGACCTACCTGTAATGCAAGAGGCCATTGACATATTAAACGGATTTGATATTGAAGTTGATGTAGATATAGTATCTGCACACCGTACGCCTGAAAAGCTCTTTGACTTTAGCAAAAATGCCCATACAAATGGCTATTCAGTAATTATTGCCGGTGCGGGCGGCGCTGCCCATCTTCCTGGAATGGTGGCTTCAATGTCTCCACTACCTGTAATTGGCGTTCCTGTTAAGAGCAGCAACTCAATCGACGGCTGGGATTCTATCTTATCCATTCTACAAATGCCAGGTGGTGTTCCTGTAGCTACTGTCGCCTTGAACGGCGCCAAAAATGCTGGTATATTAGCAGCCCAAATTATAGGCAGTTCCGATAAATGTGTGCTTGATAAGATTCTACTTTATAAAGAAGGGTTAAAGCAGAAAGTAATAGATGGCGCTGAACAAGTGCGCAACAAAAAGTAGTCAGCAGCAGTTTTTGGTTTCAAATTAAATTTGAAACTATGCGAATACCCTATAAACCAATAACCGCATAAACTAATATGCCTAGAATGAATCCCTTATTAACCCCATTCGATACAGCCCCATTTTCCAAAATAAAGAATGAACATTTTAAGCCAGCTTTTTTAAAGGCTATAGAAGATGCTCGGGCCGAGATTAAAGACATAAGCAATAATCCATCCGAACCTACATTCGAAAATACAATTGAAGCGCTTGAATTTTCAGGACAGCAATTGGATCGTATTTCAAGTGTGTTTTTTAATTTGAATTCTGCCGAGACCAATGAAGAAATTCAGAAAATTGCCCAGGAGGTTTCACCTTTACTTTCAGAATTCAGTAATGATATTACACTTAACGAAGCACTTTTCATAAGGGTTAAGACCGTTTACGAACAAAAAGACCAACTTAAATTAACGGTTGAGCAAGACACCTTACTTGATAAAAAGTACAAGAGTTTTAGTAGAAACGGCGCGAATTTACCCGAAGAAAAAAAGAAGCGCTTGCGCGGGATTGATGCAGAACTTTCAAAACTTAAATTGAAGTTTGGTGAGAATGTTTTGGCCGAGACCAATAAATATCAAAAACACCTTACTGAAGAAAATCAATTGGATGGTTTGCCTGAAGGCGAAAAAGAGGCTGCGACCCAATTGGCGAAATCAAAGGAGAAAGAAGGTTGGTTGGTTACTTTAGACTATCCCAGCTATATTCCTTTCATGAAATATGCAAAGAATCGGGAGCTTCGCAAAGAACTTTCATTGGCCTTTGGCAGTAAAGGTTTTCATAACGACGAACTCGACAATCAAGAAAACGTACTTAGGATTGCCAACTTACGCCATGAAAGAGCTGTTCTTTTGGGATATAAAACCCATGCCCATTTTGTATTGGAAGAGCGTATGGCGGAGACCCCTGAAAAAGTATATGAATTCTTGAATGAACTTTTGGAAAAAGCCAAACCGGCGGCGGAAAGGGAATTCAGGCAATTGGAAGATTTCGCTAAAGAGTTGAATGGTATTGACAAATTACAAAAATGGGATGGGTCCTATTATTCTGAAAAATTAAAGCAGAAATTGTTTGAGCTTGATGATGAAAAATTGAAACCTTATTTTAAACTGGAGAATGTAATCGACGGTGTTTTCAAAGTTGCTGAAAAATTGTTCGGACTTAAATTTGAAGAAGTCTTTGATATTGATACATACCATGATGAAGTCAAGACATACCAGGTAAATGATACGAACGGAAACTATATTTCCCTCTTTTATGCCGATTTTCACCCTAGGTTAGGTAAACGTGGAGGTGCCTGGATGACCTCTTACAAATCGCAATATGTAAAAAATGGGGCAAATGTAAGGCCACATATCTCAAACGTCTGCAATTTTACACGGTCAACCCCAAGTAAGCCATCTTTACTGACTTTCAATGAAGTAACCACCTTATTTCATGAATTTGGACACGGTTTGCATGGCATGCTTGCCAATACCACCTACCCTAGTCTATCGGGTACGTCAGTGTATTGGGATTTTGTTGAGTTACCTAGTCAGGTAATGGAGAACTGGTGTTATGAAAAAGAAGCCCTCGAACTATTTGCAACACATTACCAAACTGGTGAAGTCATCCCCATGGATTTGGTGCAAAAAATAAAGGCATCAGCCACCTTTCAAGAAGGTATGGCCACCCTTCGCCAATTAAGTTTTGGTCTATTGGATATGTCTTGGCACGGTGCGGACCCTTCAAAAATAACCCGTGTAAAAGACCACGAAACAATAGTCTTCGCAGGCACCGATTTATATCCTAAGACTTCAGAAACATGTATGAGCACAGCGTTCTCCCATATTTTTCAAGGAGGTTATTCTTCCGGCTATTACAGTTACAAATGGGCCGAAGTTTTAGATGCTGATGCTTTTGCCTATTTTAAGGAAAAAGGGATATTCAATAAAGATGTCGCCACCAAATTCAAGGATAACGTACTTTCAAAAGGAGGCACTGAAAAACCAATGGTATTATACAAACGCTTCAGAGGGGCCGAACCTAAAGTTGAAGCGCTGTTGGAA
>CAZYQR010000126.1:0-7367 GCA_964649755.1 uncultured Maribacter sp.
GAACTTGCTGTATTTGAAAAAGATATCCTTAAAATAAAAGAAGGACAAAAAATTGTTTTCAATATTCCAGAAGCTCTTGAAGATACGTTTGAAGCTGAAGTGCATTTAGTAGGGACATCGATTGATACTAAAAACCGAACTGTAACAGTGCATGGCCATTTGGAGGATGATAAAAACCACAATTTCGCTTTAGGCATGTTCGTTGATGCACAGATAATCACAGAATCTAGCCAGGAACTTGCCCTACCTGATGATGCCATCATTGCATTGGATGATAAATACTATGTGCTATTAATCAATTCCAAACAGGAAGTCCAATATGTTTTTAATCAAAAAGAAGTTACTGTTGGTAGTAGTTTTAATGGGTACACTAGAATCAAAAACACAGATGATTTTACTGAAAATGATCTGTTCTTGGTCAAAGGGGCATTTAATTTAATTAGAGCGGATGAGTAGTTTTTTTTAACTTACTTCATATATCCAATATTATGAAAATTATTAAAATCCTATTCCTTGTACTTTGCTTTTCAGCATGCACATCCCCTGTTTCGGAAAGTGAAGATATTGCAGCTATAAAAAAAGTGCTCAAATCGCAGGAAGAAGCATGGTCAAACAATAATTTAGAAGGTTTTATGCAGGGCTATTTAAAATCTGACTCCATTCCCTATTTTGGCAGCAGTGGTGTTACCTATGGTTGGCAAAATATGTTGGATCGCTACAAAAAAGGATATCCTACAACAGCTGAAACTGGAACATTGAAATTCACCATTGCTAATATTTCACCTATAAATGATGATGCCTATTGGGTCATGGGCGAGTACTATTTAAGTCGGGAAGTAGGCAACGCCAATGGCACATTCATGATTGTATTCAAACGAATCAATGGTAAATGGAAAATAGTGGGCGATCATTCTTGCTAATATTAAAATCTTCTTTCAGGTGCGAATAGGCCAATATCTATCGAGTTTTTTTTTCCATCTATAACCTCAGCAACCAATTTGCCTGTCACAGGACCTAAACTCCAGCCCATCATAGCATGGCCTGTTGCAAATGTGAGGTTTTGGATTTCAGGGCATCTTCCAATATAAGGTAATCCATCTGGGGATACAGGTCGCATTCCACTTTTCGCTTTATCCATCTCTGTGGCATTGATCTCCATTTCAGGATAAAAAGTATTAGCAGCATTGGCAATGGCCTGTACGCGTTTCTTGTTTATTATTGAATTAATCCCCGAAAATTCCATGGTACCAGCAAAACGGGTGAAACCTTTCATTGGGGTAACTGCAACTTTAGCCTCCATTAATATGGCAGGGATTGTAATCCCAGTTGGCCTCTCAACATTTATACGATACCCCTTACCTGCTAGTAATGGCAACTTTATTTTTAATTTTTTAGAAAGTTGCCCGCTCCATGATCCGGCGGCCAATACTACCTCATCGGCTTTGTAGGATTCTTTTGAGCTGACAATTTTCTGAATTTTATCATTAGAGATTGAAATATTCAAAACTTCCTCATTTGTCTTAATGACAACTCCTTTATGCTGCAAAAAATCAATCATTTTGGGCATGAATTCAGTCGGTGTCATATGTCCATCACACTCATAGTGGATTGCCCCTTTGGCCTCAATATTAACATTGGGTTCAATGGCGTTTAATTTTTGTTTGTTCAAGAATTCAACTTCCAATCCCAACTGTCTTGCCTTTTCGGCAACTTTCATTTCTTCTTCAACTGCTGCATCGGTCTTAAAGAGCATCAGCAATCCTTTGCGTTCTAAATGAAAATCCCCCAAATCTCCAGAAGCCTTAATGCTCTCGAACAGATCCCTACTTAATAGATTTATACCCTTGATAACCGGAATTGCCTTTGCCACCTTCTCTTGCGTCGAAGCCCTATGAAAGTACCATGACCATTTAAGGAGGTCTATGTCAAAACGAGGTTTTATATAAAATGGACTCGATGAATTGAACATCCACTTAATACCTTTGAAAATCATGCCAGGAGCTGCTAATGGTATGATATGACTCGGTGTAATATAGCCGGCATTTACGAATGAAGCCCCGCTTGATAAATCCGATTTATCAATAACCGTTACTTCATGTCCCTCTTTTTGTAGATAATACGCAGAGCAAAGTCCAACGATTCCACCCCCGATTATTAAAATACTTTTACCCATTTTAAATTACTTGAAATCCATGCGCATATGGGTCATCATCATCTATTGTAATAGTATTATGGCCATATATTCTTGCCCAACCTTTAATGCTAGGGATAATAGCTGGCAAATCACCCAAAGAAGTTTCCTTTTCTACCCTTCCAATAAATTGCGAACCTATATAACTTTCATGTATGAAATCCTCTCCCAATTTTAATTTGCCTTTGGCATACCATTGGGCCATCCTGGCGGAAGTGCCTGTTCCACAAGGGGAACGATCTATAGCTTTATCCCCGTAAAAAACGGCATTTCTGGCCGTTGCTTCCGGCGAAATAGTATCACCCGTCCACAACATATGACTTACCCCGTTTATCGTTTCATTTTCGGGATGCACGAACATCCCAGGATATTTTGTATTGATCTTATCCCTAATGTCCTGGCTGCATTGAATGAGCTTACTTGCCTTAAAATCCTGAATGCCTGCAAAATTCTTTTGGGGATCTACAATGGCATAAAAATTACCTCCGTAAGAAACATCAAAAACCAACTCACCCAAATCCTCAGAGTCAATAGTAAGATCGGTAGCTGCCAAAAATGACTTCACATTGGTCAGCTTAACCCAATCCACTTTTTCCCCGGTTTGTTGGTATTCTACTTGCACCAATCCTGCAGGAGTCTCCATTCTAACTTTACCTGGTGTTTTTGGTTCCAAAAGGCCTTCTTCTATACCGATGGTTATAGACCCAATAGTACCGTGACCACACATGGGCAAGCAACCACTGGTTTCTATAAACAGAATTCCAATATCATTTTCAGGATTAGACGGGGGATAAAAAATGCTCCCACTCATCATATCATGGCCCCGAGGTTCGAACATCAATCCTTTTCTGATCCAATCAAATTCTTTGATGAAATGTTGGCGCTTTTCGCTCATATCCCTACCTATGAGTTCAGGACCTCCTTCCGCTATCACCCTGACAGGATTTCCACAGGTATGTGCATCAACACAGGTAAACGTACTACATCCCATTTTTTGTCATTTCAATATAATCATTGATCCGTTCTTCTAAAATGGAAAGGGTCACGGTGCCTTGTCCTAAAACAATTTCGTGGAAATTCCGAATATCGAACTTACTTTTAAGTTCATCTTCTGCCTTCTTACGTAGTTCTCGAATTTTCAATTCCCCCATTTTATAGGATAATGCTTGTCCCGGCCAAGAAATATAGCGATCGGTCTCTGTATTAATTTCATGCAAGGACAAAGCAGTGTTTGAAGCCATAAAGTCAACAACTTGGTCACGAGTCCAACTTTTGGCATGTATTCCAGTATCGACCACCAAACGGCAAGCCCTCCACATTTCATAGGTGAGTTTACCAAAGTGTTCATAAGGTGTCGTGTACATTCCCATTTCTTCAGCCAAAAATTCGGTATATAAGCCCCATCCCTCGCCATAAGCTGACAAATAAAGATCTTTACGAAATTGAGGAATGCTATCCCCCAATTCCAAATTTAATGCCCCCTGCAAATGATGACCGGGAACGGCCTCATGTACCGTCAAAGACGGTAAAGTATATAAAGTTCGACTTGACAAGTCATATGTATTTACCCAATAATAACCCGGTTCCGTGCTATTCTTATCTGTGCCCACATATCTCCCTCCGGTATATTTAGGTGCTAATGCATCTGGGACGGGGGCCACTCCGTATGGTTTTCGTGGTAATGTCTTAAAAAATCTAGGGAGTTGCTCATCAGCCCTTTTTGCCATATCTCGTGCAATCATTAACAATTCATCAGGAGTTTTGGCATAAAACTGCTCATCGGTTCTTAGAAATTCAAGAAAGTCGGCAAAGCTTCCCTTAAAATTTAGGTCCTGAATAATCTTTTCCATTTTTGACCTTATACGGGCAACTTCTGAAAGACCGATATCGTGAATGGCATCAGGAGTGTAGTTAGTACTTGTTGTATAAAAGTCTATTCTATTTTGATAATACTTATCGCCATTTGATACTTCTGATACTCCTATGGTTTTTCTTGTTTTAGGTAAATACTCTTCCTCAAAGAAAGTTTTTATTCTATTAAATTGAGGAACAACTACGTTACCCACGGCCAGTTCAGCGGCTTTCAAAACAGAATCCTTTTGTGCCCTTGAAAGTATTTCAGGTAAATTTTTGAAAGGTGAATAATAGTAATTGTCCTTATAATTTTCAACAATATGGTCATCATAGGTAGATTCATACCCCTTGAAAATAACACTGGGTTGGGTAACTCCTTTTTTTATGGATTCTCGCAGAATTTCAATATGTTGGTCAACAAATACAGGAATGGCGTTTAGCTTATTCAAATATTCCTTGACTTGATGGTAGCTAACCATAGGTCTAACCATATACGTTAAATCACTATGGAATCCAGCATCGGAAAGTATAGGATTCAAATATCTTCCGAATTCATAAAAATCAATTTTATCCTTTAAAACGAATTCCAGTAATTGAAAAGAAATATGATTTGTTTTATCCAACCCATGGACTTCGATCTTTGCCAATTCATCTAATAGTGTTTGGGCATAGGAAGCTTCTGATTTATAGTATTCTTTGGTAAAAAGGCCTAACGGATATTCCTTCTCGTCATAGCCCTTGTGGTCTTGGTAGTCTACTATAATCTTGTTCAACAATGCAGTCGAATCAACTGTTTCAGCTGTATTGCAGCTTATAAATAACACCATAACCAAAAGGTATGTAAGATGCTTTATGGTCATTAATTCTTAAATTTTTACACTCGTTAACTCGTTGTTCACCAATCTAGATATACCTAAGGGATTTGCATTTTGTAGTTCTTTTGGAAGCTGGGTATCTGGCCAATCTTGGTAACTCATTGGTCTTACCCACCTTTTAATTGAATGTATGCCCACTGCCGTAAAACGACTGTCCGTTGAAGCGGGATATGGCCCGCCGTGATGCATTGAAGGACATACTTCAACACCCGTAGGAACACTGTTATATATTAATCGACCAACTCTATTTTGCAAAGCCTCGACCACTCTAGGATATTTACTTAATTCACTTTCCTCTGCAATTATTGTTCCGGTAAGCTGCCCTTCGAGTTTAGATATTATTTGTTCCAACTGATCAATATCCTCACATTGTACTACAATAGAATAAGGTCCAAAAACTTCTTGATGTAATGTAGTATTTTCTAAAAAGGTTTTACCCGCTACGGTAGTAACAGTTTGTCTAGCATAATTCGTCTGAACATTTGTCGTGTAATCAGCCACGACCTGCAACCCACCTTGGGAAATCGCTTTTTTTCTGTTGCTTTCATAGGCTCCAATTATATTTGGATGCAACATGCACGAAGGTTCTATTTTTACTATAGCGTCTGATAGATTTTTAATAAAGCTCGTTAATGCCTCTCCTTTTACCCCTAGTAATAAACCTGGATTGGTACAAAACTGGCCTGAACCCAGAGTTATAGATCCCGCGTAGGTGTTGGCCCAAGCTTCTCTCCTTTTTTGAGCGGCTTCTGGTAATATAATTACTGGATTTACGCTTCCCATTTCGGCAAAAACCGGAATAGGTTCATCACGTTGCGAAGCTAAATTGAACAATGCCCTACCCCCTCTTATACTTCCTGTAAAACCTACCGCTTTTACACCTGGATGTTTTACCAATGCAACACCCACCTCAATGCCGCTGCTATTCAAATTAGAAAAAACACCATTGGGCATATTCGTTTTTGCAGCAGCTCTTACTATCGCTGAGGCAACCAATTCACCAGTGCCTGCGTGCATAGGGTGCGATTTTACAATTACAGGACAACCTGCTGCAAGAGCAGCTGCTGTATCACCTCCAGCTGTAGAATATGCTAATGGGAAATTACTTGCGCCAAAGACAACGACAGGGCCCAAGGGAATCAACATTTTACGCAAATCAGGTTTAGGAATAGGCGCTCTATCAGGAATGGAAGTATCAATAGATGCTTCTACCCAAGAACCTTGATTTACCAACGCTGCAAATGAACGTAATTGACCAACAGTTCTTCCACGCTCTCCCATTGCCCTTCCTTCCGGCAAACCTGTTTCTGAACAATATGTTTTAATCAACAAATCATCCAAAGCCAGAATTTCATCGGCAATAGCATTTAAAAATTCAGCCTTTCTTGTTCCTGAAATTTCACTGAATTGGTGATAGGCATTTTTAGCCAACTGCACAGCTTGATCAATCTCTTCTGGTGTTGCCTCCACAAAAATAAGTTCGTTTTCTTTGTTTTTTTGCGGATTAAAAGTGGTGTAGTTTTTATTTCCCTTTGCGGATAAGTTATTTCCAATATAATTTTTGCCTGTAATCATTTTATGCTCTTATCTAGATTTTTCAAAATTATGTGAATACCAATGTATTGAATAATTCTTTCAATCATGGCCGAAACCAATTAATAAATCAACGCTTTTAAATAGTTTGGGCAATTGCCTTATAATCTGGCAAACGAGGTCTTGTGCGCAATCCTTCTTCAATAATTTTTAGCACTCTAGCTCTTTCCACACCATGTAATGGTAACCTCGGAGCTCTAACTATTTCTGTGCCAATACCTGTACCTACTTCGGCCAATTTAATGTTCTGAACCAATTGTGGACTTATATCCAATTCCAATAAAGGCATGAACCATCGGTAGATTTCTATAGCCTCGGAAACTCTTCCGGCTTTAACCAATTCGTGAATTGCAACTGTTTCCGCTGGGAAAGCGCAGACAAGACCTGCAACCCAACCATCAGCACCCATTAAAATGCTTTCGAGTGCCAAAGTATCAACACCACAAAGCACTTTCAATCTATTTCCAAATCTATTTCTGATTCTCGTAATATTGGAAATATCACGAGTTGATTCTTTAACCGCTTCGATATTATCGCATTCTTCCAACAATTCTTCAAACATATCCAAGGTCACCTCGATCTTATAATCAACTGGGTTATTATAAATCATAATTGGGAGGACCGTGCTTTTGGCTACATTTTTAAAATAAACAACAGTTTCATGATCTGTAGCCTTGTAGCGCATAGGGGGTAACATCATTAAACCACTCGCACCATACTCCTTAGCCCTTTTGGCCGCTAGAATGGCGTCTTTTGTACTTTGCTCCGCGATATTAATGATTACAGGTACTTTACCATCTACGATTGCTACAGTTTCCTGAATCAAGATTCGTTTTTCATCATCAGTTAATGTA
>CAZYQR010000127.1:0-7351 GCA_964649755.1 uncultured Maribacter sp.
CGATAAGTTGTTCCTGAACATCTTCCATCTTTACCAATTCATCAAAATAGAGCCTGATTTTGGTCTCCTTGAAATTGATGGACATATTGTCGGGTTCTGCGTTTAATAATACCGGTGGGGCAACATCTTTAGGGCCTCCAGTAGGTCTTCCCCTTCTTGCACATTGCACCAATGCAGTTGCGATTAAAAATAGGAAGATATAAGCAAAAAAGCGTTTGAACATCAATTTATCAATCTATGGAGCAAAGTAACACATAATTTAGAAATTGTATTCAAGAATTAACATAGCTTAAAGGATATTCATTCCTTTTGGGATAAGAACTGTTTTAAGTTAAGGGTACAACAGCCATGCTTGTAATATAAATGGTTATCCCTTTGGCTTCATGTAAGGTATTGGCACAGATTTCCATAGTAGCCCCTGTGGTGATAACATCATCGACTAAGAGTATGTTTTTGTTATCCAGAAGTATTGGATCATTAAGTATATAAAGGGCTTTGTTGTTTTGCCAACGTCCTATCCTGCCTTTTTTGGTCTGGGTTTTGGTATTGGCCGTTTTAATAAGTGCATTTTCCAAGAATTCGGCATTTAGATGATGGGCAAGTCTTTTTCCAAACTCTGAAACCTGATTATACCCGCGCTTTTTCAATTTTTTCCGATGCAAAGGAACGGGTATAACATAATCTATTTTATCAAGGTAGTTGTTCTCTGCAATAATTTGACCATGCCAATCACCCAACATAGTCCCGATTTGCTCTTGATTTCTATATTTTAAATGGTGTATCAGATTTTTTACAATGCCATTTTCGATGAAAAAAAGAAAGGAATTTGCCTTTTTTATGGTATTTCGTCCAAAAAAAATACGGTCAACGGCATTTTCGACGTTAAAACTATAATCGGTGAGTGGCAATTGGTTTCGACAAACGGTACATAGGTGATACTCTCCTCTATTTAATCGTGCATTACATCCAAAACACACCCTAGGTAATAGGATTGAGATGATATCATTTAGTATATTTGAAAGTTTAGAGTACAATGAATCTTTGTATTAATAACCTACTTAAAGCCGAACAAGTTTGATGGACGGACAAGATAATAAATTCAACTACAAGATTATTCTTGCTGCTTTGGTTGCTGTGATTATAGGTATACTAATAGCTTTTTACTATAGCTATGCCCAATCTGATAACCAAATCAGTTTCTTGGAGCAGGAAAAAGAGCTGTTGGTAAAGGACCTTACTTTAATGAAGGCCGATGTTGACAGACTCACTGCACTTAACGAAGTTAACGAAATAGAAATACAAGGCGCCCGATATGAAGTTCAGCAATTGTTGGATTCTGTGGGAAGGTTGACTTTTACCATTGGGAAATTAAGGGAATTCAAATCAGAACTTCGAAGATTGGAAGCTAAAAATGATAGCCTTAAGTTAAAGAACAACTTCCTAAGGTACAATAACATGCTTCTTGCTGATAAGAATGCAGAATCCCAGATTCAAATTGAGGAATTAAGGAAGGCAAGCACTTCTATAGCAGAAGCAGAGGCCTTGCAACGTCAACGTATATTGGAGCTTAATAGAGAGCTTAAGACCAAAAGTTATTTGAAACTTGAGGGAGCAGAGGGTTCTAGTTATAGATTACGCGGTGAAAATCCAATCAGGACCAATAAGGCTTCTACCATAGAAAAACTTCGGGGTTGCGTTACGGTTATGGCGGATCCTACTATGATCAATAAGAGGAAAGTACTTTATTTTCAGTTTTTAGGACCTAATATGGGCGTTATTGAGGATAATGCCAATACAATCACAGTGCAGGGCAATGTATATAGTAAAAAGATCGAATTTGATTTTATGGGTGAAGAAACCCAAATGTGCGATTTTATTACCATTCCAGAAGGGTCATTGAAAAAAGGAGGATATACCATTAATATCTTTGAGAATGAAAGATTGCTCGCCTCAGCAGAATTTCAGTTAAAATAACATATCGCTTTTAGGGGAATATCCTATTTTTGCCAAATGGCAAAACAAGAAGACGATTTTAAGAAGGTAATTTCACATGCAAAGGAATACGGTTATGTATTTCAGTCCAGTGAAATTTATGATGGATTAAGCGCCGTTTACGACTACGCACAGAACGGGGCGGAACTCAAAAAGAACATAAGGGAATATTGGTGGAAAGCCATGGTACAGCTCAATGAGAATATCATTGGGATTGATGCTGCCATTTTTATGCATCCAACTACTTGGAAAGCTTCTGGCCATGTTGATGCATTTAACGATCCCTTGATAGACAATAAGGATTCCAAAAAAAGATACCGTGCCGATGTTTTGGTAGAGGATCATGTCGCCAAGATTGAAGGAAAGATAGAAAAGGAAGTTGCCAAGGCCTCGAAACGTTTTGGTGATTCTTTTGATAAAAAACAGTTTTTGGCTACCAACCAAAGAGTGGTGGAGTATCAGGAAAAAGCAACTTCCATATTAAAAAGATTAGGCAGGTCTTTAGAGAATGAGGATCTGGCCGATGTAAAAAACCTTATTGAGGAATTGGATATTGCCTGTCCTATGTCCGGCTCAAAAAATTGGACCGATGTTAAGCAGTTCAATCTTATGTTCGGCACTAAACTGGGCGCCACAGCAGAAAGTGCGATGGATTTGTACTTAAGACCTGAAACTGCACAAGGTATTTTTGTGAACTTCTTGAACGTACAGAAAACAGGTCGTATGAAAATTCCATTTGGGATTGCCCAGACGGGAAAGGCCTTTCGGAATGAAATCGTAGCAAGACAGTTTATCTTTAGAATGCGTGAGTTTGAACAGATGGAGATGCAATTTTTCATTCAACCCGGTTCACAGCAAGAGTGGTATGAAAAATGGAAGGAAAACCGATTAAAATGGCATTTGTCATTAGGTTTGGGTGAGGAAAATTACCGTTTTCATGACCATGAGAAATTGGCCCATTACGCCGATGCTGCGACTGATATTGAATTTAGGTTTCCGTTCGGGTTTAAGGAACTGGAAGGTATTCACTCAAGAACCGATTTCGATTTAAGTCAGCACGAAAAATTCTCGGGTAAAAAATTACAATATTTTGACCCGGAACTTAAGGAAAACTATGTGCCCTATGTGGTTGAAACTTCCATTGGTCTGGACCGTATGTTCTTGGCGGTTTTCTCAAAATCATTACGTGAAGAAGAACTTGAAAATGGCACTACAAGAACAGTATTGAAATTACCTCCTGTTTTGGCACCTACCAAAGCCGCCGTGTTTCCATTAGTGAAAAAAGACGGTCTTCCAGAAATTGCCCATAAGATCATTGATGATCTCAAATGGGATTTCAATGTGATTTATGATGAAAAAGATGCGGTGGGGCGACGTTATAGAAGACAGGATGCCGTAGGTACTCCATTTTGCATCACTGTAGATCACCAAACTTTGGAAGATAAGACTGTGACCATTCGTCATCGCGATACCATGGAACAACAACGTGTTGCCATTGCTGACTTAAAGGCTATTATACACCAAGAGGTTGATATGAAGTCATGGTTGCAACGAATGGACTAATTTTCCGATTTGAAGAAAGATTATTGATTATGAGTATTTAAGTTGGGGTTATACCTTAGCAATGAATTGATTGCATTATTGACTCTGGTAATAACACGTCAGTGTTTTCAATTTACTATGCTTAAGTGAACGATTTTTTAGACTTAAATTTCCACAAAAAATTCAGGTCATCTTTTTTCAAAATGAAATAAATTGCAATAGCTGATAGTATCGTAGCAGGAAATCCTGCACCAATTCCAAGCGGTACGATTGTCAAGAAAAAAACAATAGCACCAAGACCAGCAAGACGAACCATCCAACCCTTGAGCAACATTCCTAAGGCGATCAAGCCTTGACCAAAAGCTATAATTGTAACCATACTAATAATGTGCTCTTTAAACCAACCATTGATAAAATCACGATATAGATCAAAAGGGGTAAGTACTGCATAGTTCAAGTATTCTTCTGGATTATAGTGGGCTGTGGTATAGTTGAGCCAACATGCCCAGGCAAACAGTAGTGCAAAAAGCAAACGTGCCAGTTTTGGTTTTACAATGGCCGCTACTAAGAATAAAACGGCAATACTATTCGATAAAATCCATGGGACAAAATATTCTCTTAATAGATCCATTTTCTCATTAGTTTAATTCACAAAATAAATCGTTAGGATTCAATCTGAAAATGATACAGGTCATAAGAATTACAATTGGCAGTAACAATTGGATATAGTTATTAACTATCTTATATCGCTAAGTTAATCAATATTACACTAAGAAAAGAGCGACTATAAGCTGTAATTTAGCATGAGACTTCCATAATAGTTTCGGTCATTCCCGGGATAAAAATAGCGAGGGGCATTACCTCCAAAACTTGAGGCATTGATCAACACAGATTGGGCATATTTAGTATCAGTAAGGTTATTAATACCAAAGTCAAGCCCAATAGAGAGTGTATTGGAAAGTTGTTTTTTATACCCCATTCGGGTGTTCAATAAATTGTAAGATTCACTTGAGAGCGTATTGGCATCGGTCAAGGGTATTTCGCCTACAAATTGGTGGGTAGTGTTCCAATAGAGTCCGTTTCTCCATTGCAATTGTAATCCTGTGTTCAATCTGTGATTGGGTACTCCGGTCAATGGGTTGCCCGAATAATCGTTTTCCCCATCAATGAATTCCACGAACTTATGGTTGCTATACGAATAACTCATAAAAGGGGTTATTTGAAATTTTGGTGTTAGGGTTAGCTTGTAGTTAATATCGAACTCAATACCTTGATGTTTGGTGCTTCCGGCATTTTTTCCAATAAATTCATCCTCCCCAACCCGTTGGGCCACGAGTAGGTTTTTGATGGCCATTCTATACAGGGCAACTTCAATTTTTAAATTGTTATTGTCTAAGGACAATTGACTCCCCAGTTCGTAATTGGTGCCGGTTTCTTGGTCAATATCAGGGTTTATGACTCCCTCTGGGGTCAAAGTCTCTTCCAGACTGGGGTTGGAGTAACCTCGACTTACATTCAAATAAATGCTCTGCTTCGGATAAAATGTATAGTTCAAATTTAGGCTGGGCAAAAAGATAAGGTCAAAGCTTCGTTTTCCGCTGGTGTTAGTAGTCCCCGTATTGAACATATCCCGAAAATCATATTTCGTCTTGTTGATATTTAATCCCAATTGGGCCGAAAAAAAACTGGCAAAAGGTAAAGTCAATGTGCCAAAGGCATTGAATTGCGTCCTGAACTCTTGATTATCACTCAATGCATTGCCTTGTAAGCTTCCGTTGCCATTATTTTCTTCATACAAATTCTCAAATGTGCCCCAATTATAATTGTCCTTATATAGTTCTGCCCCAAAAGAGTATTGTGCTGCATTTTCTTTTATTTTAAAATCACCTAAGAAACGGGTTCTAAACCCATAACCGTTAGTGAATTCATCTAGAATATTAAAAGGGCGAGGCTCGTAATGGTCTAAATAGGTATAGAAGACACTTGTTGTATTCGAAAGTTTCTGATTAAAGGCAAGGGAATAGGATAGTCCTGCCAAGGTATATTTGTTAGCTTCATACCCTTTAGCGGCATTCCAAGTAAAAGCGGCCTGGGTTGGGTCTTCATCAAAAGCAGTTTGGCTTAATGAACTGGCTATTTGCGCTGTATAATCAATATAATTCAATAAGAATGCAACCTTGCTTTTCGTATTGATTTTATAAGCTGTATTCAATAATATACCATCTCTTTCAAAACGGTTGTTATCACGATAGCCATCTATGGTCATGTGTCCGTATCGCAGTTCCAAGGATAGTTTATCATCGGCATGGGTAAAACCTAAACTATTTTTGATCAGACCATAAGAGCCAAAAGTGAAATTATTACGAAGAGTGGTCGATTCCAGTAAGGCTTCTTTGGGGTTCAAGATGATTGTGCCGCCCAAATTAGCTCCAAAAGCAGTTCCTTTAGGACCTTTGATAACTTCAATCGAATTCATGTTCTCAAGGTCATAGGCTTCAATGGTTGAAAAACCGGCACCATTGGTAACTGGGATTTCATTGTAGTATAATCTGATTTTATCAGTCCCAAAAGGGGTTCTGGCACCCACACCACGAATCGTAATTCTATTGGTATTCAAGGCCCCTGAAAGTATATAAACACCTGAAACCTGGTTTAAGGAAGAAACCATTTCAACCGGACTGAAATTCTGAAAAATCTTGGCGCCGATTACTTTTGAGGGTACAATACCTGTGGCCTGTTTGGCTTTTAAGGAGTCCAACAAAATCACTTCTTCCAATTGGGTTATACTATCATTGAGAATGGTTTCTTGGGCAACACAAAAAGTGAGGAAAAAAAATAATAGAAAAATAAATGTCAATAATCTCATAGTGGGAAGATAGGCTGCTAAATTACATATTAAAACAAAACTACTATGGTGTTTTTGAATAGGATGAAAAAGGTAGTTTAAAGATTACTGTAAACGTACAGAACGGTTAAAAAGAAAATACTATAAGTAGACATACCCTGTGAATAAAAGGCTGTCACAACAATTCCGATTGCTTAACAACATTGTTGAATTACAATAAATTTAATGGATTCTTCGTTACTTTAGCAACATAAAGTAGTGAGAGGACTAGATTGAGATAACAAGGAACATTCTTTAGTTCAAATGGTATTAAGTCATTAATATGAAAAAAATCTGTTTCATTGTTTTCTTATTGGTTGTTTCTTCAATGAATGCCGAGGTACCTAAGGTAGAAAAAGAGGTGCTTTTGGAATTGTTTAGGAACACTCAAGGAGAGAACTGGACAAATACTTGGCGATTGAACCAACCCATTACTACATGGTATGGTGTTCAAATAGAAAACAACCATATTGTCGGCCTTAATTTATTTAACAATAATCTTGTAGGTCAACTCCCCAATTCAATAGGGAAATTAAAGCACCTCGTGGTGCTGAATGTTGCCTTTAATCAATTGAACGGACAAATACCTACGGGAATAACTTCCTTAAAACAGCTAAATGTTCTTAGAATGGGAAAAAATAGGTTTTCAGGATCAATCCCAGAAAATATTGGGGATTTACAGTCTTTGGAAATTTTAGATCTATACGATAATGATCTTTCGGGTACTTTACCGTCAGGTATTGGTAAATTGGTCAAAATGCGTATGCTGGTTTTATCGAATAATGCCTTTGAAGGTAAAATCCCAGAATCTATAGACAATTTAATGGCCTTGGAAGGATTGGAACTTGGCAATAATAAAATTGAAGGATCTTTGCCCGAAGGTTTGGGAAAACTTGTAAACCTTAATCGCTTAGTACTTCATGAAAACCAACT